>QHXG01000383.1 GCA_003222845.1 Acidobacteriota bacterium
TATCAACTGTTAAGTTAATCAGATTGTCCATTCCGGCTTAATTCTTTCCCATTGCGACCGACTGCTTTCTGATTCCCTCGATGAAGCCTACCATATCGATAATTTTTGCTTTCGTATACTTTCGCTTTGTGAACTCGCCGCTTGCATAATCAAGAGTGTAAATGTCGTTTCGATCAATGGCCGATTTATTCTTCTCATAGAAATCGGCTATCCGATTCAATGAGTTCTTGCCAAACGAGTGAACACCAAATCCCTTTCGGAAATAATCGTCAAAGGCCGGAACGTTGCCGAACACTCCAAGCATAATCTTGGTTATTAGCGTGTCGGATGGCCGATGCTCCCACCCTAACGATTCCTTAATCATTTCTCGGCAATCGAGCAACAACCTGATGTTGTTAGCGCCGTACGAATCTGCATCAACGGCCCACGCCCTATTGTCGAAAGTTGCTATCCCTTCAATCAGCGGCTCATAAAACTTAACACTCTTCTCCAACAAAAATGACGAACCGCGTAGCATTCCCCAGCTCGCAAGATAAAAGCCCAGTTGTAAGCAACTCGCTTGGATTTGGGCAGGTTGCGAGAGTTCTTGGATCCTTCCTTCATCCCGAAATGTCTGAAAGTAATTAAAGCAATAATCAAATGAAGAATATCGCTCCTTTACTTGCCGGCCCTTATTCTTATTTTGGCCTTGATTAAACTGTCTCAGATTCGCGGCTATATCCATTCAATTGACTTGATACGATCTCTAGCTGCGCCAGACACTGACTCTCTCAGTTGTGCGCGACTGTGGAAATGCTGGCGGTTGTACTGATAAAGAAAGAAATCCATTCAAGAACAATCGCGTCATATTATCCACGAGTTGATTGACGGACAACTTGCCCGAGCTGTCGTACCAGTTATAAATCCAGTTCATCATCCCGAACAGCGCGTATGTCGCGACCGTCAGATCAACTCCGGCGCGCTTGCCGTTCTGTTCCTGAATCTCGCGCAAGACTTTGCGCGCAAGTTTCGCGTATTTTTCTTTCTTCGTCGCAACATGCTTGTGCAAATCGCCTTCGAGCGACTCAGCTTCATGGGACAGCACTTTCATTTCGGCCATGTTCGCCGCAAAAAAAGAAAGATGATTGTCGATGAAGACTCGCAGCTTGTCGAACGGATCGTCGATTCCTTTGGTGCGCTGGTCCAAACGTTCGAGCACACGGCCAAAGCAATGATCCTGGATCAGAAACAATAACTCCTCTTTCGATTTGCAGTAATGATAGAGTCCGGCGAGGCTGACGCCTGTCGCTCGCGAGATGTCGCGCATCGAGGTGGAATGATAGCTCTTTTCGGCAAAAATACGCGCCGCGGTGCGAAGGATATGCTCCAGCTTTTTATCGTAACGGGATAAATCTGATGAGACATTCGTTGACATCGAGAAATTAGCAGTTCTGCCCCATGTGCGGGGAATTGTATCCAGCCCCGTAGGGGCCGAATGTTTATAGCTCCGTGTCAAATTAAGAATTCAATGAACTCCTTTAGGAGTGGAATGTAAGATTATTCCGGCGCCTGACATTTCGCTCCTAAAGGAGCTTAAGTTCAATTTAGGACACTTGTACTATAAACATCTCGCTCCTAACGGAGCGAGGGCGACATTTCTTCTAATGAGGCACACGTTCCCACTCACAATCTCACGTACTCAAACTCGAACGGCTTGCCTTTGATTCCCGCCGCTGGCGGCGCGATCCAGTTGGCGATTTTGCCGGGTTCGGTTACTGCTTTCATCAGACTGCGCACATATTCGCGGTCTTCGACTGTTGGCAGCCAATCAGTCTTTCGTTGTTCGAATTCTTCCTTCGCGATCAAGTTTCCTTCAAGATCAAAATGGTGTCCCGCATATTCACCAACGTGACGATGAAAACGGACGTTCGGAAGATACAATCTTTGATTACGTCCCTCATCGGCCAGGGCTTTGTTCCATCGCGCCAGGCCTTTCTCACAATCCTTTACGTATTCGCCGCGCAGAATTTCATTCAACGCATTTCGCAGGGGAACTTCGCGAGGAACCAACTTACCGTCTTCGACTACCAGCATCGTGTAAGAGCCTTCCGCGGCGACGTGATCTTTGTATTGGTCCTGCTCTTTGAATCTTCCCTTCAAGCCTGCGGCAAAGAAGTCCGCCGAGTTCGAACTAATTTCGCCGCCGAAAAGGTCGAGCGAATAACTGAACCAAAAATTGATGTACTTCTGAATAATTTCGAGTGGAATACCACTCAACGCTCGCACGTCTTCGTCTCTGTTCTGTTTCATCAACTGCGCGGTCCGTTTGACGACGCGGCTCAAGCCCGTATCGCCGACGAACATGTGATGCGCTTCCTCAGTCAACATGAACTTGCACGTGCGCGCCAGTGGTTCAAATCCCGATTCAGCCAAGGCCGACAATTGATACTTGCCATCCCGATCCGTAAACATCGTGAATGCAAAAAAATTCAGCCAGTCATCGCACGGTTGATTGAAAGCTTCGAGGATGCGCGGCTTGTCGGGATTGCCGCTGCGGCGTTCGAGCAAAGCATCCGCTTCGTCGCGGCCATCGCGTCCAAAATAACCTTGCAGGAGATAAACCATCGCCCAAAGATGTCGGCCCTCTTCGACGTTTACCTGAAACAGATTTCGCAGATCGTAGAGTGATGGACAGGTGTGACCGAGTTGCCGTTGCTGTTCGACCGAAGCCGGTTCGGTATCTCCCTGAGTGACGATGATTCGGCGCAAAGGATTTCGAAACTCGCCGGGCACTTCTTGATAAGCTGGGTGCCCGTAGTTGTCGCCAAAACCAACCTTCGCGTCGGGCTGTGCCGGTTCTAGAAAGATGCCCCAGCGATATTCCGGCATCTTCACGTAATCGAAATGCGCCCAGCCTTCCGAGCCGACATCCACCGCAGTGCGCAACCAGACATCTTTTTCCTGAAATCCTTCGGGTCCCATGTCGTGCCACCAACTGAGAAAGTTCGGCAGCCACTTTTCCAAAGCGCGTTGCAGACGCTTGTCCTCTGAAAGGTTTACGTTGTTAGGAATGCGTTCGTTAAGATTCATGATGTTTTTCCCACTGGGAGCGCGGGCGTCCCGCCCGCACAGCGGCGCTGCACGCTCTTTGTCTGATTCCTGCTTGCGCGTCGTTCGCGCTTCGCGCTCAATGCGGGCGGGACGCCCGCGCTCCCAGCATTACGTCCTCTTGTAATCAAACTGCGCCTGCGTCGGCTTGCCGTAATTCGTCAATGCGCCGCGTTCGCCAACTGCGTTCGGTCTTTGAAAGATCCAATTTTGCCACGCCGTCAGACGGCCATAGATTTTTGTATCCATCGTTTCCGGGCCAGCGAATCGCAGCGATGCTTCCATGCCCGTCAAAGCATCGGGAGAGAGCGACGTCCGTTCTTCAATCGCCAGACGGATTTCATCTTCCCAATCGAGATCGTCAGGCGCGAAGGTGATCAGGCCTGCCGCTTCAGCGGCTTCAGTATCGAATCGTCGGAGCGCCGGCATCGTGCCGGCGGTACGCAGGCTTCCAGCCTGCTCTTCTACATTCAAAACCTGCTCAACTTTCTCCGGCTCAGCCAGAAAGCGCGATTGCAGGCGAGTCAGTCCGTTGCTCATCGGCAGCGCGCCGCCGTTCATTTCGCTCACTGCTATATCAATCGCTTCGTCAGGGTTATTCAGCATGTAGCTGCGATCGGAGGCGAGCAATAATTCCAATAGGTTACCTGCGAAACAACTGCCGGGCTCAACAATCGTGAAGAAACTCTTCGCGGTCAAATCCAACCGTCGGAGCACGCGCGCCATCTGCAAAATGATTTCACAAATCAGCCAGTGATCTCGATTCGCGGCGAGCGTTTTGTCGGCCGAAAGCACCTTATCAATGCTGCCTTCAGTGCGCAGGCAAACCAATCCAATCTCCGGCTCGTTGACCCGCAGATGCAATAGCGCATCATCCAACTCGCGAAACGCACGCAAGGGCCAGTAACTATCGCCCAGCTTTTGAATCTCGTCAGGATCTGTCGGCAGATCGCTTTCAGGAGCGCGCACCGTCAGATCGGCATAGCGCTTTTCACGATGAAACTTCAGGCTTACGTACCTGTAGTCGCGAGCGTTTTGAGTTGATTCGACTTCGAGTAGACCGAGCTTGATTCCGCTCTTTTCCTCTCCCTCTGGGAGGGGAATTAAAGGGGAGGGCTTAGCGCCGTAAAGCCCACTCTCCCATCCTCTCTCCCAGAGAGGGAAGGGGAAATCAGAACGCAAGTTAACAACTTGCGCCACCCGTTCAGCGATGGCTTCCTGAAACTTGCTGGTCGGAAACGTGTCGTCAATCAATCCCCATTCTTTCGCCCGCTTGCCTTTCAAACCTTCAGCCAAGGTCGAAAACACATCAGCGCGATCGCGACGCACCTTGCGCTTATCAACCAGACGCGTCAATCCACCCGTACCCGGCAGGACGCCGAGCAGCGGAACTTCAGGAAGAGACACGGCCGAGTTGCCGTCGTCAACCAGATAAATTTCATCGCAAGCAATCGCTAGCTCATAACCGCCACCCGACGCGGTTCCATTCAACGCCGCGATATACCGCCGCCCCGAATGGCGCGAGTCATCCTCAATCGCGCACCGAGTTTCATTCGTAAATTTGCAGAAGTTGACTTTGAACGCGTGCGAGGAGGTGCCCAGCATGTAAATGTTCGCGCCGGCGCAAAAAATGCGCGGCTTGAGACTTGTGATTACAACTGCGCGCACTTGCGGATATTCGAAGCGAATTCTTTGAATCGCGTCGGCGAGTTCGATATCTACACCCAGGTCATACGAGTTCAGTTTCAGCCGGTAACCATCCGCGAGCGTCACGTCTTCCTGCACGTCCATTGAAAGCTTAGCGACTGCGCCTTCGATCGAGAGCTTCCAGTGCCTGTATTGGTCGGATGAAGTTTGAAAGTTGATCATTGCATTATCGCGCAATGAACCGCCCGTTACTGCAGACGGTTCGTCTTGCCGTTCGAACGTTCGTTCGGAATTCTCAGCTTATTGAAATGCGCTGAAAACTTCAAGTTCGGAGTCCTCGGCTAGTTCCAACGGGAATTGTGATCTGCTTGACACCGAGTCTGGCGCCGCGTAGCG
>QHXG01000384.1 GCA_003222845.1 Acidobacteriota bacterium
GCCGCCGCACAACTAAGAAATAAGGAAATGAATTTTCCCCTGCTCTGCTATGCCCTCACCCCGGCCCTCTCCCAATGGGAGAGGGAGCATCATCAACCCGAAACGCTTGTCGGACTTCACAACGCAAACCTCAGCTGCGTTGCGACGTACCAGAAAAACAAAATCGATAAGGCGACAGAGCCGAAGAGCAATGTCAGCAACGTGCCGATAATAATCGCGACGAACACCCAATCACTCGTTCGACCCTGGCGCGCCTCTTCCGCAGAAACTGTCGCGCGCCTTCGTAGGAGATTTATGTTGCGGATGTTCGGCTTCCACCACGCGTCGAACAGATCGCCGGCCAAAGGAATCAACCCACCGACAAAATAGATCCCGATGTTTAATCCCATGCGCAGCAGCGTGACTTTCGGCACGCGATAACGGACCGCAGAAACCAGAATGTAAAGTGCGACGATGGTCGTGGCGATATCGCCAAACTCAGGGATGAGATCGATAATGGCATTAAGTCCAAAGCGCCAACCAAGAACTGGAATCTGAAACTGGTTGTCCATTATCTGGCTGAGGACTTCCAGCTCACGCTCGACTTGAACAGACGATGGCCGCAGCATCGGGCTGTCCTTTGGAGGGGCGAGTTCCAAGTCTTTGTAAGCGCGCATTTATCGCTCGTGCTTTGTACTTTGTGCTTTGTACTTTGTTTTTGTAGCGAGGCTTTAAGGGCAAGTACCAAGCACAAAGAACTAAGCACAAAGAACAGCTTTTATCTAATCTTCGTCATCTGCTGCCAGAAAAACTTGCCGACTTTTGCGAATGCGGTGAAGACGTTGCGATCGGGTTTCGCAGTTGCTCTGGCCGGCAGCCCCAGGTCCGCCGCCAACTTCGGATCGGGAGGGCCAATGTCTTCGTCGCCACGTTTGCTTGACAGCCAACGATCGAAAGTACGATTGACGGTGCGTCTTTGTTCGACGGCCGCTTCAGCGATGAACGCTCCGCGCAGGTCGTCCATGTCCGCGACTTCCAGCGAATTTGCGTGGTAGTAATCGCGCAAGGCCGCAAAAAACTTTTCGTCACCCAGTAGTTTCCGCAGTGCTTCGAACATCAGCGCGCCTTTGCTGGCGACGATCGCGGCGTATTGAAACGAGTTGCGATATTCCCGCGCGGCGCGGCCGGCCTCCATGTCGTCCCCGCCAAAAGTGCGATAGAGCTTATAGACTCCACGCAACTGTTCTTCGAGCGCACTCGCCGCTTGTTGCTCTCCGTGCGATTCGCGGTAATACAACAGCGCCGACCAATTCGCCAGCGCTTCGTCCAATACCGGCTCGCGACCGGGATCGTTGCCGACTGCCGCACCCCACCATTGATGCGCGACGACGTGCGCGACGGTCCATTCCAGGCTGTCTTCGACTGATGCGCGCTGTTCGCGGATCGGTTCGGGCATATTGCGCATCGTCGACGAATCGAAGTCGATGTAGAAGGCGCTGGCAATCGCGCTCAAGCCGGCAAACTCTGCACTGCCCATGGTCGACACCAGCGGCGCGTCGACGATGCTGATGCTTTTCATTGGCAGTGGGCCAAAGCGCGCAAGGTAAACGCGCATTGCGTCTTCGGCGATCTTGAGGACGCGCCGCGCAGTCGCTTCGTGATCCGGCCGAAAGATCGAACGAATTATAACCTCGCCGACTTGTTTCTCTTCAGAGCGCAGATCGCGGCCGGCGACAATCGCAAAGTCGCGCAGGTTCTCAGCCATGAAGGTGCTTGTGTTGGCTCCCTCTTTCTGCTGAACAGTCTGGACTGGAACCGGAGCATAGACGGCGATGATGCGGGGCGCGTCAATGGTTACCTCATAGTCCGAGGCGTCCGTCATCAAAGCGTCGCCGATGCTCGACTCGATTCGGCGAAACCAATCGTCGCCACTGCGCGCGGCGAGTAGCGGATACGCCGCGCCGAGCATCATCACGCCACGACAACGAAAGTTGGTATCGCGGGCGCGGCGAACTTCGCGCGTGCTGCGAATCGCGGCGCTCACTTGCTGAACCACGTGCGCCAGCAAGCCGGTTTCCTCCGGATCGATTTCCGGCACGGTTCCTTTGAATTTGATCTCGAACTCGACCACCGCACTTGGCGCGACGGCGTCACGCAAGTTAATGCGCAAAGTTGTTTCCTGATCGTCGAGAGCAAATGGGATGGGCGCGCCGTTGCTTGCGGCGCGAACTTCCATTATTTCAAGAAGCGGCTCGTCGGAAATGAGGTCCCCGGACGGCGTCTTCTCTGTTGGCGGCGTGTAACCAGGAAAGCGAATGTTCGGATAAAGATGAAAGAAAAGAGTTGAGGTTGGATGATCGCCGCGATTAATCCAGCGCACGCGTTCGACACCGTTGTAAGTACGATTCTCAAAGTTGAGCGTCAGATGAATTTGATAACGAAGGCGTTTTTCAGGTGGCAGCGGTTGGCGGTTTTGATTTTGAGCGGCCGTCGATAACGTAAGCCCCAGGGCCAAAAGTAAGACAATTGACGCGATCGGTTGGGAGACCCTCGATTGAGCCAGCGGTGAAACCAGGTAGCGGTTTCGCTTCGGCGACAAACCGCAATGCGGTTGTGACTTCCAGCCCAGGGTTGCCGCTTCGGCTACCCTGGGTAACGAGTTCCGTTGTTTCACAACCGCAAGGCGGTTGCGCCGTTTTGATTCGTCGGTGAGATGATGCAACCGCTTTGCGGTTGAATGATCTCTCTGCTCGCAATCCCAGGGTAGCCGAAGCGGCAACCCTGGGCTGGAAGACGCAACCGCTTTGCAGTTAAGAATCGAGCAGCGCCATAGTTCAAGCCCTCGGTCTGACGTAGGAGCCTCGCCAAGTTTCGGGTAATATCCTGGATCGTGTTTCTTCATCGGGTGCTCTAACTATCGTTCGCTAATTGTGATCCTGCGAATAATATCCCCGCGCGCGATGTTGTCGACAACGTCCATCCCGCGAATCACGCGACCAAAGACAGTGTAGCCGCCATCGAGATGTGGCTGCGGCGAATGCGTCACGAACCATTGCGAGCCGCCGGTGTCTTTGCCGGACAGGGCCATGCCGACCGCGCCGCGTTCATACAGAACTTGGTTGATCTCGCAACGAATCTGATACCCTGGTCCGCCGTTCGTGTCGCCGCGCGGATCGCCCGCTTGAATCACAAAGTTCGGCACCACGCGCGGAATCGTCTGGCCATTGAAGTAACCTTTGCGCGCAAGCTTTATGAAATTATCAACCGTCAACGGTGCGTCGTCGGGAAGGAACTCGATTGTGAAAGCACCTTTGCTGGTGACGACCGTCGCCGTTACTCTTTTGCCGATCCGTGCGATCGCGCGACGATAGTCGGCTTCAGAATTCCGCGTCTTCACCGTGCCGATTCGATCAGAGAAAACACCGACGCCATTCGCCTTCAACAGCGCGACGGCTTTGCGTCGAATCAAATGATCGGAAGAATCCAGCGCCGTTCTGATCGCCTCGTTCGCTTCTTTGGTTTTCTGTTTCGCGAGCGCATCAAGAATCGCGAGGGCGGCGTCGTTCAAATCTTTATCCTTCAAAGCTTGCGGCAGTGCTTCAACCAGCGCGCGGGCATTTGGTTCGCTTGGCGGCTGTTCGCCAAGTAACTCGGCCGCAGTTGCTCGTATGATCACATCTTTCTCGGACAAGTAGCTTTTCAATGTCGTATCAAGATTCGCGGGCTTAAACAGCGAGAAAGCGCGGAGCATTTCAGGTACAGCAATCGCGTTAGCTGCCAAGCAATCACTATCCTGCCAACTGCCGTTGACAAGAGGTCGCCCGTGACAACGCAATCCCGGATCTAGTTCATCGCGAGCGATGTTCCTCAAACCGTATGCTATCCAGTCTGGCTTCACATCGGACTTTGCAATCTCAGCGAGGCCCTGTGCGACCGCTGTTGCTTGACGCCATTCCGATGAAGTGAGGATGGGTCGATCAGTTCTTTCGATATCCTTAGAATTAACCACAACTCGATTGTTCAGCCGCGGTCTTACGGACTCGCCATTCGTTCTGTGCGTGTACGTTTCAGGCGCGACTCTCGCGAACGCAACCTCAGTCTCAGGCGCAGTGACACTTAGCTTTCCGCGCAAAGATACCAGCCATTGCACGATTTCTCTGTCATTTGTGTTTTGTGAGATTCGTCCAAGTGTTGTCGCAATCTCAAGAAGTTCATTTATCTGCGAGCCAAACCCGCGGTTCACATGATCTAGGTTCTTCAGAAGTTTTTGACCACGATCCAGGAGTGGCTTCGCGGCCCGCGCATCTTTCAAACTCCCCAACGCGCGAATCGCGCTGACGCGCACCCGCAAGTCGTCGTCGTGCAGTGCGCGATCGAGCAACGCTTCGGACGCTTCCTTGTCCTCAGTCGCGCCCAGTACGCGCGCGGCGTTGGCGCGCACAATCGGATTGCTGTCGTCAAGCATATGACGCGCCTGATCGTTGCCGTCCTTCAAACGCAGACGTGCGAGCGTATTCAAAGCATCGGCGCGTACTCGCGGATCGGGCGATGAAAGATACAGGGCCACCACTTTTCCCGCGCCGGTGGGGCGGGCGCGCAGCACTGCCGTCAAGCCAAACAATTCAACGCCCGAATCCCGGACGCCTCCTTCGGTCGGCATCGCTTCCTTGCGCTCAATAACTAACGCATCCAGGATAACTTGACCAATGGCCTGTCGGCGCGGCTCTTCCGTCGGCGGCAAGGCGGCGGCGATCTTTCCCAGCGCTTCGATCGCCCGCGCGCGCAGGTCAGATATGCGCATGGCCTCGATTAGCGCATCCGTGGCTTTTGCTGATTCAATCTCGCCCAGCGCGAACGCCGCCGTCTGCTGCGCGCCCCAGTCAGTATCTTTCTTAAGCAAATCAATGAGCGGTAGGACAGCCCGTTCGTCGCCGATGCGGCCGGCCGCCAATGCGGCACGCTTGCGCACTTTGGGATCTTTATCGGACAACAGGGATTTCAGCTTCTCGTCCCAGCGCCGTTGATCTTCGGCGCGAATGATTCGCAGCAGAGTATTCGTCGGAATCGCTTTGGAAGTCCTTGTGCGATGACGATTCTGCGCGAAGGCAGTCGCCAGCAAAGCGACAATAGCTATTCCGGCATAGACTAATTTTCGGAAGCCTCTGGCTGGCATGCGCGCAACGATTTAGGACTGGAATTCTACAATGTCGGAGTCGAATTGTCGCGGTTGGGCGCTCATCTCGAGCGCCAAAAAAAAGGTCAGTATCGACAATGTCGCCGATTCCTCATATTCACACCCGGTTTCAACCGGGTGGTCATGCTGACTTCATCTTACTCGCAGAACCGTTTCAACGGTTTTCAATCTCGGAAACAGATAAACCGTTGAAACGGTTGGAAGAAATACAATGCGAACGGCGCGGCCACCCGGTTGAAACCGGGTGAGAATGAGAAGAAGTCCGCCTGCTGTTTCTGAATGAACGTTTTGGGCAAAAAAACGAGAGGGCGGATAGAGCCCGCCCTCTCGTCAATATCGGACATTTTGTAAACGACTAAAGTTCTTCTCTGAGCCCAGCGGATATCTACAATACAAAAAAGAGACAGTCCTTAGTTCTCTCAGCTAAACCCTCACCCCAGCCCTCTCCCAAAGGGAGAGGGAGTTAAAATACAAATTTGGAAAAGAGGTCAGCCTGCGGCGCCGCCTACAGCCACCGCCGGCTTACGGTTCGAAGCGTCTTCAGCCGTCTCAACCTTTACTGCCTCCAACTTTCCGGCGTCGATCAAGTTGTCCTTGCGCTCGACTTTCGCTGGCTTCTCCGTCGCCGCTTTTTGCTGAACCATCTTGCAGCTTCCTTCAAAGATTCCGCCCTGCTCGATCTGTAGCGAAGGAGTTTGAATATTTCCATTAAGTTTTCCCGCACGCCCCAACTCAATGCGCTGGCCCGCGACGATGTCGCCATTTACTACTCCATGAATTGTGGCGATCGAAACTTCTACATTCGCGTCCACCTGACCACCCGAGCCAACGATCAGGGTGCCAGTCGCCGAATTGATGCGGCCTGAAAAGCGGCCATCGATTCGGAGCAGCGATTTGAATGAAGCCTCTCCGGTAATAACGGTCCCGCTGGCAATGAAACCACTGAGCGTGCCGTCCTTGATCTCTCTCGCGATTGTTTCACTCTCCGTCTGGGCTTTCGGCGTCGCTGGCGCTTCGGTTGAGGGGCGCGCGAGGGCCTCGCCGCTCTGATACGGTGAATAACTGCGAGTTGAGTAGCTGTCGGTTTCGGGTTGAGTCTGGCTCTTTTCTTCGTTTGGATTCTTTCCCATTCTGAGCATTTCTTACCTCCGTGTTTGAATCGGCGAGCCGTCGTCTCAGGCGCCGGGTGGTGACAAACAATCACGCGATCCGTCTGATTAAGTTGAAACTGGCCGCGTGGCCAATCGTTTTGTGGGAAGCCGCCTCATAGGCGGGCGAACATAATAAACCCTGGCCGTCCAAAGTGTCCAGCACAATTGTGTCAGAAACGCGAGCGGTAGCGACCTGATCCACTACGGATCTAAGGCGGAGCGATAAACCGGTCGCTACCGCTCGCGGTTCTGACACGCTTCCAATAAGTTCTCGAGGACCACTGCTTCCCGGAAATTTTCCAGGCGCGGAAAGTACGCAGCCCTGCGGTCGAGCGCCGCACGCGGCAGTAGGCCTACAATTTCCGCACCGGCGACTTCCACTCCGCGCAGGTTGGCCTCGGTCTCCACGGCGTCGAAGGCCCGGGCGATCGTCGTTTGTTCGTAGTCGGTTAAATTCATTGAAACTTGAACGAACCCGCGCGTTCTTAATTCAAAGCCAAGCGCCTTCACGAACGGCAGGCCGCCGCCGCTTTCACGGATCGCGTGGGCGATACTGCGCGCGACTGCGATGTCATTTGTTTGCAGGTTGACATTGAACGCAATCAGAAAAGGACGCGCGCCCACGGCAATTGCGCCGGCTGTCGGATGGGTTCTTTTCTCGCCGACGTCCGGCGCGCGATCGGGATTCGTTTCGATCTCTGTTCGTAGTTGCTCGATTCCTTTGCCGCGCACTTTCTCCAGACGGATACGATCAGTTCTCAACGCAGCGCGCTCGTAAAAATAAACTGGAATGGATAGCTCCTGCCAGATACGCCGGCCTGCTTCATGGGCCAGGGCCACGCATTCGTCCATCGTCACGCCGCGCACCGGCACGAAAGGCAAAACGTCGGTTGCGCCGATGCGCGGGTGCTCTCCGGCGTGCGTTCGCAAATCGATCAACTCAGTTGCGGTGGCGACCGCGCGCAATGCAGCTTCGATCGCGTGCTCAGGCGGAGCGACAAACGTAATCACCGATCGGTTATGATCTGGATCGATGTGGCGGTCGAGAACTCTCGCGCCGTGAATCGATTCGATTGCCCGCTCGATGCGCTGGACAGTTTCGGGCTTGCGGCCTTCA
>QHXG01000385.1:0-4511 GCA_003222845.1 Acidobacteriota bacterium
ATCGGAGAATTCTACGGTCAGAGTTATTTTTGCAATCCACGCGGACAAATCATCGCCGAAGCGCCACGCGACCAGGACGCTTTGGTGGTTGCGGATTTGAACCTCGATATGATTCGCGAAGTTCGTAACACCTGGCAGTTCTTCCGCGATCGCCGGCCTGAAAGTTACGAGCAACTGGTGGCTGAATGAATCGCTTCTATTAAGCGAGCGAATGCCACGACGCCAATTCGGAGTAGGAGTTGAGATATGGAGAGAGGACTTTTAGAAGGAACTGATTTGAGCACTGAACTTGTTCTTTCATCTGACGCTCGTGCTGATATTGTGTCAATCGATCCTGAGCGATTGGGTGGAACTCCTTGCTTCGTCGGAACTCGCGTCCCGATCAAGTATCTTTGGGAATATTTGATCAAGGGAAAGACCTTAGAAGCATTCCTTGATGATTTTGAAGGCGTGCCTCGCGATGAAGCGGTTGCTGCGTTGAAGCAAGCCTACGCGCGATTTGTGGAGGGTCTGCCGCATCTGTGAAGATCTTGCTTGACCACTGTGTTCCTAAGCCACTCAGGCATGAGCTTCCCAAAATACGAAGTAAGCACCGCAAGAGAGATGGGCTGGGAGGCGCTGAAGAATGGAGAACTCATGGAACGTGCACAAGCAAATGGATTTGAGGTTCTAATCACTGTGGATCAGAACATTCGATATCAGCAGAATCTTAGCGGACGCTCGATTGCTGTGTGCGTGCTGATTACTCAAGGCATTACCGTTGAAGACTTGCGCCCCTTGATACCAGATCTCGAAGAAACTTTGCGAATAGTTCAACCAGGAAGGCTCTATGAAATTACGCCATAGTTTCTTCCGAGGCTAACGATTTGCGGGCTAAATCAGTGAAGGAAAGGCAAAAGATAGCTTCCGGCGCGAAGTGGGAACCGATTGTCGGTTACTCGCGCGCCGTGCGCGTCGGCAATCGCATTTACGTTACCGGCACGACGGCGATTGATGACGCTGGCGCGATCGTAGGCGTTGGTGATGCTTACGCACAGACAATTCAGATATTCAAGAATATTGAGAGCGCGCTCAACCGCTTAGGTGCCGGACTTGAACACATTGTACGCACTCGCATGTTTGTTACGGATATTTCGCGCTGGGAAGAATACGGTCGGGCCCACGGTGAGGTACTGCGCGAAGTGATGCCGGCAACCGCGATCGTTGAAGTGAGTCGTCTAATCGATCCGCAGATGCTGATAGAAATTGAAGTAGATGCAGAATTGTAGTGGCAGGACTTTAGGTGCTCGGCTAAGTTCTACGAAGGAGTTATGGAGGCGCCAGTGTCCGTCGGTTTTAGTTCTGCAGTCCCGTAGGGACGAAATATCTATAGCAACCCTAGCGCGCCAATGAACTCTTTCAGCCCATATAAATGGGCGTCAGACAGGCCATGTCGCTCCTAAAGGAGCTTGGATTTGAAGGTTGTCCACTGGGCTATAAATATTTCGTCCCTATGGGACTTCGATGCTCTTACACTCAGGCAGCGTCTTAATCAGAGCTTTCTTTAGTCTGAAGTCTTGCGCCAGAGAGATTCAAAGATCGAAGTCTACGGTACAATGGCATTACAGAGCTGAAGCTTATCGGACATTCTTAGGAGTGAATAAATGGATCTTTCAATCACGGTTAACGGAATCAAATTCCCCAATCCTTTTCTGCTCGGCTCTGGGCCGCCGGGAACCAACGCGCGCGTGCTGGCGAAGTCCTATGATGCCGGCTGGGGTGGCGCCGTGGCGAAGACTGTCAGTCTCGAATCAAGCAAGGTCGTCAACGTCGTGCCGCGCTACGGCAAATTGCGCTCGCGCAACAACGGCGAGGTGATTGGGTTCGAAAACATCGAATTGATTTCCGATCGGCCGATAGAAACCTGGCTGGAAGAATTCCGACAAGTTAAAAAAGAGTATCCGAACAACATCCTCATCGCCTCGATCATGGAAGAGTACAGTAAAGACCGCTGGCAGGAACTGACTCGGGTGGTGCAGGACACCGGCGTCGATGGCTTCGAGTTGAACTTTTCCTGCCCGCACGGTATGACCGAACGCAGGATGGGATCGGAGATGGGCGAGCATCCGGACTTGACCGAGGAAGTCACGAGTTGGGTTACCGAAGTCTCGAAGATTCCCGTTTGGGCGAAGATGACTCCAAACATCACGAATATCAAAGAGCCTTCACTCGCTGCTGTTCGTGGCGGCGCGAAGGGTATCTCGGCAATCAACACAATCCTCTCCGTCATCGGCGTCAATCTCGACACCTTGCGGCCCATGCCCACTGTCGAAGGTTACACGGTGCCCGGCGGTTATTCGGCTCAAGCAGTTAAACCCATCGCCCTGCGGATGGTCAGTCAACTCGGACTTGGTCTGCCGGAAGGAATTACGATCAGCGGCATCGGCGGAATCGAAAACTCGCATGATGCGATCGAATTCATGCTGCTGGGCGCCTCGACCGTGCAGATTTGCACCGGCGTAATGCTCCAGGGCGTGAAGATGGTCGATGAGTTGCAAGACGGCCTGGCAAAGTTCATGACCGACAAAGGCTTTAATTCCGTGCAGGAGATAGTCGGTAAGAGCCTGCCTTACTTTTCAACTCACATGGATCTCGTGAGTCGGATGAAGGAAGCGAAGCGCCACAAAGCGGGCGAAGCCGCGCGCGACAACGAGTGGGCACAGAAAGACATCACCGAGAAAACGGCGGAATTAACGTCAAATTGAGCGCGGACGGCGCACGACGCGTTTTCGAAATAACAAAGTCAAGGCAGGACTCCTGACCTTCAGCGGTTCTCAAACCAGTCCAGTTTGGTAAACAACATCGTTTCGTCGTTTCTAATTTGCACCACAACTCAATCCGATCTGGAGGCCCCTATGACGAAAGACTACACACAAACCAGCAGACGTAAGTTCTTAGGCCACGTTGGTGTGGCTGGGGTCGCGGCCGGAGTTGTCGGCCTCGAACCCTTGCTTAACACCGAGCGTTCTCAGGCGCATGCGGCACCCGCGCAAAGTTCCAATCAACGGGCCAATGATTGTGCCAAGCTTCGCCGCGATGCGGCCCAAGCCGGCTTACAAGCGACGCCGCAGAATCTTCAGCACCCTGCTAACGCTGACGAAGATCTTTATCCAAACAAGATCGGCAGCTATTCGAAGGGGTTGCCACACAGCAACGACGGCACTGTTGTCTTGAGTGCTTACGCAGCTCTGCTCAAAGCATTGAATAGCGGAAGCAACGTCGATTTCAATGTGATTCCATTGGGCGGCGATCGCAAATTAACAAACCCACAATCTGGATTAGCGTTCGACATGGAAGGCGCGGATTCGCAAGCGCTGCTGCAGCCGCCCGCGCCTGCGTTTGCCAGCCGCGAACAAGCAGCGGAAATCTCTGAAAACTACTGGATGGCTTTGTTGCGCGATATGCCGTACGCCGAATATGCTTCCAGTTCGTTGGCAGGCGCTGCTGCTGCCGACCTCACGCTTTATGGATCGGACTTCAAAGGACTAAAAAGCGCAGGCGCAGTGATCCCATCAACTTTGTTTCGCGGACTCACGCCCGGCGACAAAAATGGTCCGTACCTGTCGCAGTTCTTTTATCAGACTTGTCGCTTCGGCGCGAACGAACTATCGCAGAAGATCACGACAGCAATGCCTGGCATTGATTATGTGACGA
Organism: Acidobacteriota bacterium; assembly: GCA_003222845.1. GTDB lineage: Bacteria > Acidobacteriota > Blastocatellia > Pyrinomonadales > Pyrinomonadaceae > UBA11740. The sequence goes on from QHXG01000385.1 coordinate 3,694, forward strand.
CGTTCGCGAGCTGGCTGGCAGTGCAACGCGGATTCAATCAAGCGCCACCAGCGCTCGACCCCGTGCCGCGCTACATGCGCAACGGGCGTGACCTGGGTCAGTGGGTCCACATCGATGTGCTCTTTCAAGCGTACTTTCAAGCTTTTTTGGTTCTCGCCGGCGCGGGCGCGCCATTCGATGACGGGAACCCCTACGTGAACAATCCCACTCAGGATGGCTTCGGCACATTTGGTGGACCACACATCGCTGCTTTGCTTTGTGAAGTTGCCACTCGTGCATTAAAAGCAGTATGGTTTCAGAAGTGGTATGTGCATCGTCGGTTACGTCCGGAGGTTCACGCGGCGCGCGTGGACCGCACGCTTTATCACGGGGCCGGATATCCCGTTCATGCCGACATTCTCAATTCACTTTCCACGGTTTCACGGCTGGGCGGTTACATGCCGGCGGGTAATGCTTTGCTTCCGATGGCCTTTCCTGAGGGTTCTCCGACGCATCCGGCGTACGGCGCGGGCCACGCGACAGTGGCGGGAGCTTGTGTGACGATTCTTAAAGCGTGGTTCAAAGAGTCAACGAAGCTGGGAGATATCGGTTTGACTCCGATGGAACCAACGGACGACGGCTCCGCGTTGGTGACTTACACGGGTGCGGATGCAGGCGACCTAACTGTCGGCGGGGAGCTGAACAAGATTGCCTCCAACGTGGCGATCGGCCGCAATACTGCCGGTGTTCACTGGCGTTCAGATGGAACTGAATCGTTGAAGCTCGGCGAGCAGATGGCGATTAGCATTCTGCGCGATCAGCGGGCTTGTTACAATGAA
>QHXG01000385.1:4536-5050 GCA_003222845.1 Acidobacteriota bacterium
GACGGCACGCAGGTTACTGTCTGAACTGTTATTCAAACTCAGCAACGACCGGCGTCATGTTGAAAGGCGTGAAGGTGGTCGATGAGTTGCAGGGAGGACTCTCAAGATTCATGGCCGACAAAGGATTCAATTCGAACTAATGGGAGAAGCTCGAGACGTAACGAACGACGCAGAGCACAGCTAATCTTAAGGAGGAGCGGAATAATGGCTGAACAAGAGAACACAGAAATTGTGAAAGGCATATACGAAGCATTCGGACGGGGAGACATTCCCGCCATTCTGAACTCATTGGCTGACAACATTGAGTGGATCGTGTCAGGCCGCGAGGATGGAATTCCTTATGCCGGAACATACCGAGGCCGGGAGGGCGTTGGTCAATTCTTCAGCGTGCTCGCCGAGAACGTCGAATATTCCTTGTTCGAGCCGCGCGAGTTCATTGCGCAAGGCGACAGAGTTGCGGTATTCGGACATTACCAGGGGACCGTCAGACCATCCGGCAACTCAGTCGAGGCCG
>QHXG01000386.1:0-410 GCA_003222845.1 Acidobacteriota bacterium
TGGCGCCGCGTAGCGTCTTACGTTCACACGACGCCCTAACGCGCGGGCTTCGGACACGGAGGCGCATCTGTTCTGGTGAATGGCGCGGTCTTCAAAACCGTTAGTGAGACTGCGAGAGCAAGCTCAGGTAGGTTCGATTCCTACACGCCTCCGCCAAGCCATTGCCGATTGCCAATTGCTGATTGCCGATTGAGAATGGACGATTGGCTCTTGTGCTTCGGCTCGCGGTCATGATAATCATGCGCCGCGAGTTGCGTCGCCAGGAACTCCTGCACATCCGATGAGCATCCTGACAAATAGAACTAATCGGCAATTGGCAATCGGAAATCGGCAATGAAAGACTGGATCGCCCTCAATATGACTCCCGGCGTAGGGCCACGCGTGACGGCTCGTCTCCTCGAACACTTCGG
>QHXG01000386.1:423-5498 GCA_003222845.1 Acidobacteriota bacterium
ACTTCGGATCGGCGGAAGCGATCTTTGATGCGCCGCGCCGGGAGCTGGCCTTGTTGCGGTTGACGCCTGAGAGTATCGAGAGCATCGCCAACCGCGAGTTGCACGCGCGTGCTGAGGGCGAGATAGAACGCGTGCGTAAACTTGGTGGCGACATCCTGGTGCTCGACGACGGCGTCTATCCATCGCTGCTGCGCGAGACTTACGATCCGCCGGTCGTCTTGTACGTGAAGGGCGCCTGGTCCGAGTGTCTCGAACGGCCCTGCGTCGCGCTCGTCGGGTCGCGTCGTTGTTCCACTTACGGACAGAACGCGGCGTTGATGTTATCGCGTGAACTGGCGCAGCGCGGTGTAACGATCATTTCAGGACTGGCGCGTGGTATCGACGCGGCGGCGCATCGCGGCGCTTTGGAAGCGGGAGGCCGCACGGTGGCAGTGATGGGCACCGGCCTCGATCAAGTCTATCCGCGCGATCACAAAAAGCTCAGCGAAGAAATTTTGAAACAAAACGGTGCCTTGGTAACGCAATTTCCGCTAGGTACTCCCCCTGTTTCGGAAAACTTTCCCTATCGTAATCGCGTGATTAGCGGCGTCAGCCTGGGCGTGGTTGTCATCGAAGCGGCGGAAAACTCCGGCTCATTGATTACCGCGAGGCTGGCGATGGAACAAAATCGCGAAGTCTTTGCGGTGCCCGGCAATATCACCTCGCGCAACTCGTTTGGAACTAATTATCTAATTAAAGGCGCGGGCGCGAAGCTTGTGCAGCAATGGCAGGATGTCGCTGCTGAATTGCCGGCAGAGATTGCCGCACAATTGCTGCCCCCACCAAGCAAAAAGTCAAAAAAGAAAGGCGAGTTGGTCGATCAATTGCAACTTGCACCGTCCAATCTTTCAGAGCATGAACGCGCGATCTTCAAACTGCTTTCAACCGATACACCTCAACAAATCGATGCACTGGTGGAGAGCACGAAACTGTCGATCACTCAATTAACCAGCGCTCTGCTTAACCTCGAAATGCGTGAGCTGATTCGCGCGCTGCCGGGCAAGTGTTTTGTGCGAAAGCTGTAGCTAAAAGCTTCGGTCAGAGAACTCTACCCATCCAAACAAACAATGTCATAGTTGGCCTCAGGCATTCAGAATGCAGTATTCTGCGGATCTTTACGAACCTGGAATGTCGGCGCTCCACCAGAAACCTGCACCTGAAGTTCCCGCTCGCATGATTCACTCGCATTCCTGGCGAACGGCTCTTATCGTTTCGTCGCTCGCGGCACTCGTAATCGTCACGCCGATGATCTTTTTCGGCAACGCCGCTGGCCACGACTTTCAATCGCATCTGGCCTCGTGGATGGAGATGGCTGCTCAGTGGCGGCAGGGAAATATTCTTCCGCGATGGGCCGAGTGGTCAAATTGGGGGTTTGGGGAGCCACGTTTCATTTTCTATCCACCGGCGTCATGGATGTTCGGCGCTGCGCTTGGCAGCATATTGCCATGGCGCATCGTGCCTGGAACGATGATTTTTGTTGCTGTGGTGATCGCAGGGATGACTATGTGGACGCTGGCTCGCCGGTGGCTGACGGAAATGCAGTCATATGTCGCAGCAGTGCTCTTCGCCGCGAATCCATGCCATCTGGTGATGATTTATTATCGCAGCGACTTTGGCGAGCTGCTGGTGAGCGCACTTTTTCCGCTGATGGTCCTTGGAGCTCTCAGCGTTATTCGCGAAGATTGGCGGCGCGTTCCGTTGCTCGCGATTGTGCTTGGCGGAATCTGGTTATTAAATGCTCCCGCCGCCGTAGTAGCAACATACGCGTTAGTTCTACTTCTGGTTGTCGGCTGCGTTCTGCGTCGAAGCCTTCGTCCATTAATCTACGGAGCCATCGCACTCGCCGGCGGTCTCGGGTTGGCCGCGTTCTACGTTCTGCCGGCTGCGTGGGAACAGCGTTGGGTAAGAGTCGCCGACGCCGTCGAAGGTAGGTTTACCCCTGAACGCAATTTGCTATTCTCGCAGATTTACTACGCCAACCATCCGGGGATCCAGGCATTCAACTGGAAGGTATCGGGCGTGGCAGTCGGCGTAATCGTCGCGACGGCAATCGCGATCTTTTTCAGTCGCCGCTATATCAAACAGTGGTCCGAACTCTGGTGGCTGTTGCTGGCGCTCGCGGGTGCGTCCTCGTTCCTGATGCTACCGCCCAGCGCTTTTTTGTGGAGGCATCTGCCGAAGCTTCGCTTCTTACAGTTTCCCTGGCGATGGTTAATGCCACTAGATTTTGCCCTCGCATTTTTTGTCGCCGCGGCAATCTCAAGAATCAGGACGATTTGGTTATTCATTGTGATGCTGGGGCTGGTGCTGGCGGCTGCCGCCATTGTTCGAGACACGCATTGGGAAAGCCAGAGCGTTCCGTTTGTCGTCGAAGAGATTCGCTCCGGCCATGGTTATCGTGGCATCCAAGGGTTTGCGCCACTCAACACTCATGTAGGCGAGCAGTATGAGGATCGTCCACTTATTACGACCTTGGATCCAAGGGATGGTTCGTCCGATCGATTGCAAATCAACATCGAGGAGTGGACTGCTGAACGAAGAGTTTTTTCTGCGCACACCGCGGATGCCGTAACCCTGGTTCTTCATCTCCTGAATTATCCGGCGTGGGAAGTTCGAGTAGATGGGCAAACAACTCCGACTGAGTCTGATCCTGAAACCGGCCAATTAGTCGTTCCTCTTGAGAAAGGTACCCATCAGGTCGAGGTCAGCTTTCGCCGTACGTGGGACCGAACGGCTGGAGGTGTGATTTCGGTATTATCGGTCGTCGGCCTCATCCTCGCGACGCTCTATACGCGCCGACGGCTAGCAATAACGATTGTCGAATAGTAATTCATCATGGCGAATTATCCTCGTCGTCATTGGCTTTATCCTTATCCTTATCGCTATTCTTTTCCTCGGGCGGCGGCTCGCCCTTCTGGTCGCGGATGTGGAGCACGCTGCAATCGCTGTCCTCGTAAACGCGATCGAACCAACCGCTCCGCAGCGCGTTGTCATAGAACGCATCGTGATCCTTGGTGTTGTCGCTGAACACCCAACGGGTGCCAAAGCGATCGCGGATCAAAGGACCGGGATCTTCTTCATCGCCAGTCGTGATTTTCTCGTAGAGTTTGGACAATTCCGGGTTCTTATCCAGGAGATAGGTCGGATCAAGGCCCGACACGTAAACATGCGTCGGGTCGAAAAAGAACAGACGCGGAAAATCGTCCCAGTCGGTATTGAAGACTATTTGGCCGGCGGGAATATTCGAGCGCATCCAAGCGGCGCCCTTCGCGTAATAGTCACGGCCCTCGCTGCCGTGTATGTCCTTGGCGGTGTGATAGACATTTATAAAGAGCGCCGCGCCCAACGTAATTGAAGCAAAACCCGCTTTGATAAGCCGCCAGGTCTCTTGTTGCTTGATCTCTTTCGCAGTCGCCGAAGGCTGCTGCCGATCGAGAAAGGGCCGCAAGTCTTCCATCACTGAGTCAGGCAGGCGAGTGAATATCGCGCGTCCGCGCCAGAAATTTTCCAGAGTGAAGGCCGCGAATAGAATAGCGAAGGGTGGAAAATATTCTGCAAACCGCTTCCAGCGCGCGGTCATCAGCAACAGAGACGTGGATAATAAGAGAAAGAAGAGCGGACGTTCCGCGCGCTCGCGATCTTCAATGTCAAGAAACAGGTAACCGGCCAGCATCGCCGCCAAAGCCACGTAACAATTGGCGACGAACTCGCGAGTGTCGTACGGATACCATTCGTTGCCGACTTTGGTAGCAAAGTCATTCGGTGTGATCTTGACGCGCGCGTGTTCATAAAAAAGATACAGGTTGTGCGGAAAGTATGGATTAATCACGAGTCCCAGCACTGAGCCAAGCAACACCCAAGCCAACGGCCGCCATTCAAAGCGCTGCTCCGTCCAGCCAATCACAATCGTCCAGACGGCGGCCGCCAGAATCAGCAACACGAACATGTCGTAGGTCAACGCAAACACGAAAGTTAGCGGCAGCAGCGGCCAGAATTTTTTCTCAAACAGCAGGTACACACCCGTAACTAAGAAGATGATCGCGAACGGTGGCGCCTTCGTCATGTTCAGCCGATACAGGAACGGCGCGGAAGAGGCGAGCAAAGCCAGAAGCCAAATCAGGCGATAACGAATTTCGTAACGCACGATCAGCCAGTAGCAGGAGAAAACCGCCACGCTAGCGAAGAGGGCGGCGGCAACCTTCGCGCCGGTTTGCAAATCGCGAAACCAGGTGAATGGAATCAGGATGATATGAAACAACAGATGATGATCGACGTAGTCGTGAAGATTAAGCGTCGTCAACGGCAACCAAATGAACGATGGCGGAGAAAAATGTTTGGCGCGGAAGTTCTGCCAAAGCATCTGCGCCCACTTGATGTGATAATAGCCGTCAAAATCGCCGCAGCAGATCGCGCTAGTGGAAAATTGCAGCCACCAAAAAATCACGCCGATAGCGACCGCGCCGGCGACGAGATCAGTTCCGCGCACGGCTGCCTCAGATTTGATCAAATCTGCCAGCGCGCGTTTCGGTTTGATTTGAGCACTGTCCGGCGATTCTTGAAGCTCTTCCATGTCTTCTTTGAAAAGAAATGCGAAAAAAAGGGTCAACAAATCAATGAGGGCGAGGAAAGGTCGACTTCATCTTATTAGAGTGGATTCTCCGCAACTCCTACCGCCCATGGCTTAGCGATCAAGCCTGTATCAAGTGTGATCTGCGTGGTTTGTCCAACAACAACCGAGCAAGACATTGACATCCAGCAACCAGCTCTTCACGGAAACTCCTCGAGTAATCTCTTAACCGTTTCGTTGGTCATCGATGGCGCTCCCGGCGGAGCCTCGAGTAGCAGCGTGTTGTGGGGTCCTTGCACGAGAGTTGCCCGGCGTGCTGGCTCTCCCGCATTGCTCAAACGCGTGGCAAGAAAGCGAAAAAGTTCTTCCTTCTGCTCCGGTGGTAGCGACTCCGCTGCGGCTTGTATTTCGGCAAGAGTGCTCATGAGAGAAACTTAGCACATAAGGGCCGGAGACCAGAAGCAGTTTC
>QHXG01000387.1 GCA_003222845.1 Acidobacteriota bacterium
CTCGCCGACTGGTCAAAGCTGCGCGGAAGTTTCAGCAACCGATCGAGCATCTCTGAGCATTCCGCGCTGCGCGTCGCGAGTTGCGCATCGGCTTGCTCGTGCATTCTTCGTAGTTGATGAAGTTCGTCGGCTATATAGAGAGCGGCGAGGATGGCGACTTTGCGCGAATCGACGGTCAACGTTCCGGATGAAATCTCACGCATACGCCGATCGACGTATTCGGCCAATTCCTTCAGATACTCCGGATCGCCGTCAGAGCGCACCGTATAAGCCTGGTCGTAGATCTCAACCTTGATGGTCGGTGAGGCGTTCGCATCGAAGTTTCTGTCGAAGTCTATGGTGTTGGGGTTCATCCGCTAATCGCCTCCGCAATTTCAGGATCGACCGCATCTATTTTTTCCAGGATTCGCTGCACCTTGATCCTAATTGCCTCTCGTTCAGCGAGCAGGCGCTCATTCTCCGCCACGAGTTGATCCCTTGCGCCTGCGCGGCTGCGCAGGGTTACGAGTTCTCTTTCAAGGTCTTCCTTCTCCTGGCGAAGCGCCTTGGTCAATTCAATCGTGCGGTAAATTTTATCTTCGAGGTGCGAGAATTTTTCCAGTCCGTTCATTGCCACCATCGCTCGGTCTCCGTTTCGCGATCTAACAAGCGCTGATTCGCCGATTATCCATTTTCATTGTCGCAAGCGCAAGAGTTAATCGAAAAGCTAGCGCGAAGGGCTGGAAGCTAGACTCCCTCTCCCTTTGGGAGAGGGTCGGGGTGAGGGGCGAAGCTACAAAGAACCAGAAGAGGATGAGTTTCGTTGCCACCGTGCTAAGCCCTCACCCTAACCCTCTCCCAAAGGGAGAGGGAAATGAGTTCTTTCATCGAACTTCGGCGTTAAAGTTTTCCTGGAGAGCTTTGACCAGCGGCCAGTGCAACTCGTCAACTTCTTCGTCGCGCAGCGTGCGATCGTCGGCGCGATATTCGAACCGCAGCGTCACAGAACGCTTGCCTTCGGGAATTCCTTCGCCTTCGTATGTCCCGACGAACTTGGCACCGACAAAGTGCTCTACCTTTTGATCGTGAACTGCGCGCAGGAGTTCAGCAACCGTGATTTTCCGATCGAGAAGCAGCGAAACATCACGCAGAATCGAAGGAAACCTGGGCAGCGGCGAATAGAGCACGGGGAGTTCTTCAATCTCCAGCAGTGTCGTGAGATCTACTTCAGCAATGAAAATCGGCTGGCGAAACTTGAACTGACCTGCGATTGTCTCGGCCAGCCGGCCAATCGAACCCACGCGCACACCGTTGAAACTGATTTCCGCAGCCTGACCAGGTTGCAGGTGGATGACCTCCGCCGAAGCGAAATCAAGCGGCGGCAAATTCATCGCTGTGACGCCGGCCTCGAGCGCTCCCTTGAGATCAAAAAAGTCGAGCTCGCGGTCCGCTTGTGCCCGATCCGCTGCGACGGCTCCGCCAGTTGCGGCTAACGCCAGCGCTTCGCGTTCGCGCGGAAGTTGTCCCGGCTCGTTGGCCACGAACAGTCGACCTAATTCAAATAAACAGACATCGCGAATGCCATGATTGATATTGTGGCGGATCGAATTCAAGAGGCCAGGCAAGAGCGTCTGCCGCATTCGCGAGGCCTCTTCAACGATGGGGTTCGTCAATGTCACAAGATTATCTTCGCTTAGACCACCAAATTCAGGAATCAAATCGAAGTCGTTGGTGAGTTCGATGAAACTGAGATTTATCGCCTCATCAAATCCAAGCGCAGACAGAGATCGACGCAAAGCCCGTTTGTGCCGCTCGCGCGAATGATACTCGCCGGAAAGACTTGACGGCGGGAGCTCAGTACCGATGCGGTCATACCCGGTGTGACGCGCGACCTCTTCGATCAAATCCTCCTCAATTGCAACGTCGTGCCGCCACGAAGGAACTGTGAAGGTGAGTCTTGCGGACGCCTCCTCGGAGAGACTGAAGCCGAGCGATTTGAGAATTCGAACACTTTCCGCCGTAGGGACGCTGAGACTGGTAATCGCTTCAACTCGTTCGGGGCGAATGCTGACGATCTTCTTATCCTTTCGTGTCGGATAGACATCGAGCGCGTCTTCCGTGGCAACGCCGCCCGCGATTTCGCAAATGAGCGCCACGCATCTCTCCTGTGCCTGCGATACGCCTTCAGGATCCGTGCCACGCTCAAATCGATGCGAGGCTTCCGTGTGCAAGCCGAGAAGTTTGGCCGTGCGCCGCACCGACGCGGGATCAAAATAGGCGCTTTCGATCAAAACATCAGTCGTGGCATTTGAAATCTCGGAATCTTCGCCGCCCATCACGCCGGCAACCGCGACCGGCCGCCGGGCGTCCGCGATGACGAGCATCTCTTTATCAAGGTTGCGCTCGACGCCGTCGAGAGTGGTGATAGTTTCGTCCTTCTCGGCGCAGCGAACGATAATTCGGCTTTCAGTCAGCTTCGCGAGGTCGAACGCGTGCAATGGCTGGCCCAACTCGTGCAGCACATAGTTCGTAATGTCGGCCACGTTATTGATCGGGCGTTGTCCGAGCACTTCGAGTCGCTTTCGCAGCCATTCGGGCGAGGGCGCGATTTTCACGCCGCGAACGATGCGCGCGGCGTAACGCGGACATAAATCCGGATCGCGAATCTCAACGGAAGCAAAGTCGCTCGTTTTTCCATTTGCATTTTCGATTTGAGACTTCGGACTTTGGACTCCGGCGTTTTCAATCACGGCCAACTCGCGCGCGATCCCGACGTGCGACAAACAATCGCCACGATTCGAGGGCACTTCGACGTCAAGCACATAATCGGCGTCACGTTCTTCAACCGCATCAACGGCCAGACCTACATTAGTCAGCCTTTCCCTCAATTCTTGAGGAGACAGCTTTGTATCGGTAAGTTCGCGCAGCCAGTTGTAGCTTATGAGCATGTCAGTTGTCAGTTGTCAGTTGTCAGTTGCAGAGATCAAAACAACTGACCACTGACAACTGACTACGGACAGCTATCTAAACTGCTCTAGAAACCGAACATCATTCTCGAACAGAAGTCGAATATCATCGAGCTGATAAATTCGCGCGCAGGTGCGATCGATACCGAGGCCAAAGGCAAAGCCGGTGAACTCTTCCGTGTCTACGTTTGCCGCACGGAGCACATTAGGATGCACCATGCCGGAGCCGCCCAATTCTATCCAGCCGGACCATTTGCAAATGCGACAACCTGGACCACCGCAACTAAAGCAACTGTAATCGACTTCGGCGCTCGGTTCGGTGAACGGAAAGTAGGAAGGCCGGAAGCGCGTCTTCGTTTCCAGACCGAACAAGCGTTGGACAAATTCAGCCAGCGTACCTTTCAAATGCGCCATCGTGATCCCGCGATCGACGCACAGGCCTTCGACCTGATAAAACATGGGGTTGTGCGTCGGGTCGGGCGTGTCACGGCGAAAGACCCGGCCCGGTGCGATCATGCGCACCGGCGCGCCGCGTCTCTGCATCGCGTGAATTTGCACCGTCGACGTTTGCGAGCGCAAAGCGAAACCATCGGTAGTGTAGAACGTGTCTTGCGGATCGCGCGCGGGATGGCCTTCGGGAATATTGAGTGCGTCGAAGTTGTAGAAGTCCGTCTCGATCTCGCGATCGTCTTCGACGGCATAACCCAACGAGACGAAAATATCCTCGATGCGTTGCCGCATCAGCGTGATCGGGTGTAGATGTCCAGGACGTGGCCGGCGACCCGGAAGCGTTACGTCGATGCTTTCTCGTTCGACGCGAGCATTTTCAATGAAGTGTTTCAGCGCTTGCTCTTTATCGACGATTCTCTGCGTTATTGTTTGCTCGAACTTCTGAATATTAGAACCAGCCTCACCGCGCCGGGTAGGATCAATACTTCTGATAAGCTTCTTTTGAGTTGCAAGTTCGCTTTTCTTCCCGAGGTATTTAATTCGCAGATCCTGAAGTTCCCGCAAGTGTTTTTCGGCAGCTTCGAGTGACTCTGAGGTGTCAGGAAGGCGCTCGATTTCACGGTCGAAGTTCCCATAGGCCGCATTTATGGCGCCGATTAAGTCTTCTGGTCTCAGTTGATTTCTATCTCCTGACATCAAGATGTTTATGAAATATGTCCTCAGCCTGAGTCCGCAAAGCGGACGGCCGAAAATAGCCCAGCACTTCAGTGCTGGGTAAGAGAACCCCAAATGAAATCAAAAAGCCCGTGAAACGGGCGACAGAAGATTGCAAAACGGAGAGTTGTAGCGACCAGATCGAAAAGGAAAATCGACTGCTTGCATCCGCTCGCTACCACTCGCGCTTCCGTAACGAAACACTCTGTCGTCCGCTTCGCGGACTCACTTATCAAAATATCTGACCGCGATCCCAGCGATGAATCGGTGGGCTATTTTCAATCGTCCGCTTCGCGGACTAAACCAAACGTAGTCGCGAATCTGGCTAGGATTTCTTTCTGACTGCGGCCCACTTTCCTGAGAACTGCCCGGCGAAATCGTAATCGCCAACCAGCTTCCCATTATCGAGGGTCGCCATCAAGGCAATCTGTCCATTCCCTGATTCAAGCACCAGGGCCAGCTTGCCATCTTTCCAGTTTCCCGAAGAGATCGTTGAGGTGCCGAGTTGCGAACTGCTGCTTCCGGTAACCTTTTCTCCTTCAAGCTTCAGCGTGAGCGTAAAGGGAAAAGGCTGACCTTGAGCATCGGCCGCCGCATCCCATTCTCCAGATATTTCATCCTGCGCTACTCTTCGAAGCTCGACGGCCCCCGTCTTTCCGTCCACCGTCAAGTCTCCGACAAGTTT
>QHXG01000388.1 GCA_003222845.1 Acidobacteriota bacterium
CTTTGCTCGCCTCAGACCTTTTTCGCTCAGCATCTTGCGAAGCGCCGAATCATCAATCACTCGGGTGAGCGCGTCACTCAGTGCCTTAGTGTCGAATGGATCGAAAAGCAGACCCGCATCGCCAACAACTTCGGGCAGGCTGGTTTGATTTCCCGCAATTACCGGCACGCCGCATTGCATGGCTTCGACCACCGGCAAGCCGAAACCTTCGAAAAAGGACGGATAAACAAAAGAGATTGCGCCGCTGTACAGCGCGGGGAGGTCTCGCTCAGGAACATAGCCCGTAAACAGAATGTCCCTGCCGCAACCTTCCCGATCGGCAGCATGAAAAGTTTCGCTATCAAGCCAGCCGCGTTTACCTGCCAGGACAAGCTGCGGAAGCTTACTCTCTGGGCGAATTCGGCGCAAGCATAAATATGCTTCGATAAGCCGCACCAGGTTCTTCCGCGGTTGAATGGAACCAAGCGATAGAATGTAATCCCGCTCGATTCCATAGCTCTCGCGAATTTCTTTCAGTTTTGTCTCATTTTCAACGGGCGCGAAGTGCGTGGGCGCGGCGAGCGCGGTAACGGCGATCCGATCAGGATTGATTGCATAGGTCTCGATTATGTCGCGCCGCGAAAATTCCGACGACGTTAGAATGCGGGCCGCCTTGCGAGCAGTCCGGCGCACCGTGAACCGAAGCTGCGCGACACTACGGCGGTTGAAGGTTTCCGGCAAATGCTCGAATGAAAGATCATGAATAGTCACGACCACCGGACAGGGCGCAAACGGCGGCGCGGTGTACTGAACGTGCAGCATGTCGACGGGATGGCGGCGAAGTTCTTTTGAAAGTGTCAGTGGAATGCGCACCAGCGGGGTATGGGGCAGCGTTCGTTTTACTTTGAAATTCGGCCAACGGTTGGCGAAGCGATCGACGGCCGTCTGTTTAGTAACGTAGAGAGTATAAGAATTCGTCTTGTCGATTTCGGCCAGGGCCTCGATCAGGTTGGTAGCGTAACTTTCGTTTCCGCCCAATTGCGCTCCGACGGAATGCGCGTCGATGGCGATGTGGAGATCATTTGCCATTTGTCATTCCCTTCTCCCTCTGGGAGAGGGTTTGACGCATAGAAACAGAAAGAGGATGGGGAGATGCTTTGTTCTTGCTAAGCCCTCACCCCACCCTCTCCCAAAGGGAGAGGGAGCCAATGGCCAATGAAAAATGTCAAATGACAGATGGAAAATGATCGGTTACGCGCAGCGGATTCTACTCTTCGCCCCTCGAGGGTTCGTTACTCGGTTCGGCAGCAGTGTCTACCGCGCCCGCAGCGGCAGCAGCGGCTGCACCTTCAATCTGGCGCGTATCGCGTTCGCGAATACGGGCAGCCTTGCCGCGCAACCCACGCAAATAGTAAAGCTTGGCCCGGCGCACGTGACCCTTCTTTACCACATCGATATGATCGATGACTGTCGCGTGGAGCGGGAAGATTCTTTCGACGCCGACCCCGAAACTGGTCTTGCGCACGGTAATCGTCTCGCGCACCCCGCCATGTTTGCGGGCGATACAGACGCCCTCGAAGGCCTGCAAGCGCTCTTTGGTTTCCGACTCTTTAATACGTACATGAACACGAACGGTGTCGCCGGGTTGAAACTCAGGAATGTTATTGCGTAATTGCGTCTTCTCGACACTGTCTAAGCGATTCATGACATACTCCATTTTAGATTTTTGTTTTAGATTTGCGATTGCTCGCACTACTCTCGGCCTCGGCTGAAATCAAAAATCATTTCAATAGATCCGGGCGATTGCGCTTCGTCTTCTCCAGCGCAGCTTCGCGACGCCAGCGCGCAATCTCGGCGTGATTGCCGGTCAACAAGACTTCCGGCACCCGCATGCCTTCAAACTCAGGAGGCCGCGTGTAGTGTGGATAATCCAGCATACCATCCGAGAAAGACTCGGTGACCGCCGATGTCTCACTGCCCAACGCGCCGGGCAACAAACGAAGTGTCGCATCGATGACTACCAATGCGGCCGGCTCGCCTCCGGAAAGAACATAATCGCCGATCGATATTTCGTCCGTGACCACCGCGTCGGCTACCCGTTCATCGACGCCTTCGTACCGTCCGCAAATCAAGATCACGTGCTCGCATTTCGCGAACTCAGCGGCTGACGCTTGCGTAAGTGTTTGCCCTTGAGGAGAAAGCAAGACCACGCGTGTTCCCTGCGGTACGGTTTCACGGCGATTCGCTCCCGTTAGCGATTTAACTGCTGCAAAGATCGGTTCGGGCTTCATCACCATGCCGTCGCCGCCGCCAAACGGGCGATCGTCAACCACATGGTGTTTATCCGACGTCCAAGCGCGTAAGTCGTGTGCTTCGATCGTCACCAAGCCGGCCGCGCGCGCGCGCCGAATAATCCCGTAATCAAACACTGCGCGAAAATAGTCGGGAAAGATCGTGATGATGTCGACGCGAAGCGGTTTCATTTTAGATTTTAGATTTCTGATTTTGGATTTGAGATCGACCCTCTCGTCTTCGGTTTCTCCGATAAGCGGAGTCACCTGAGCGAAACGCTAATCAAAAATCGCAAATCAAAAACCCAAAATCACAACTCCAGCAGTCCTGGCGGTGGATCGATGCGAATCAATCTCTGGTTCAAATCAATCTTGAGACAAATCTCCTGCGCCATGGGAATCAGGAACTCACGTCCCGAGGCATCTTCGACGACCAGGATTTCGACTCCGCCCGTTCGCATTACCTCGCTTACGCAGCCTACGAGCTCTCCCTCAATCGACTCGACGCGGCAGCCTTTCAGCTCCCATTCGTAGAATTGATCGTCAGCTAACTCAACCCGCTCGCTCACAGGTACTGCGAGTTCGAGTCCGGCGAATTGCTTTGCGGCCTCGATCGAATCGTAGCCGGCGAACTTGAAAACGATTCTGCGTCCCTGAAACCAGTGCTCTTCAATTTGCAAAGATCTCCGGCTGCCATCAGGCGCCACCGCAATCAGATTTTCCAGAGCGTCGAACCGCTCGGGAAAATCGGTCAGCAGATCCGCAATCACTTCTCCGCGTAGTCCTCGAGTCCTGGCCACGCGCGCGACGACGACGAGATCACCACTCACTTCATTCAACAATATCGAGCACAAATCGCCGATGCTGCTTCACACCGGCAGCATAAACCAGCGAGCGCAAAGCACGCACCGTGCGGCCCTGTTTGCCAATCACTTTGCCCATGTCCGGCTGGGCCACCCGGATTTCGATGCGCGTCATTCCATTGCGCTCGATCTCACGAACGTCCACAGCCTCCGCGTCATCAACCAGGGCTTTGACGATCATTTCGATGGTTTCGCGCATGAGCAATCAATAGCGTATCGCGGTCAGCTCATTCGGTAGCGCAATTAACGCTGTAGTCCCGTTAGGGATAGAATGTTTATAGACGGACCGAATTCTCTCGTTATGACAGCTCCTTTAGGAGCGAAACATTGCGCCTCTTTCTCAGTAACCTTGCGCTCCTAAAGGAGCGACTGATCAAAGGTAGCTTTGCTGCTATAAACATCAGGCTCCTACGGAGCGGTCCAAAAAAAACCGCCACCGTCGAATCTAGCATTAAGCAGCTTCAGCCTGCGATTCAGTCGGCGCAGCTTCCAACTTTGCTGCCTGCTTGATCAACTGACGCACGGTGTCAGTTGGCTGAGCGCCCTTCTCGATCCAGTATTGAATGCGGTCCGTCTTAAGATTGATCTCTGCCGGCTGACGAGCTGGATTGTAGGTACCCAGATTTTCGAGGTACGACCCGTCGCGCTTCGACTGCTTTTCCTTGACTACGATGCGATATGACGGGCGCTTCTTCGCGCCGGTGCGCATTAATCTAATTGCTAACAATGTATTTCCTCCAAAGATCGGCGGGCAGCAGCCCGCCTCTAAACAAAATTTGGTCTCGACGATCGCTATCGTCGCCGTTTCTTTTTCTTCTTCTTCCGGCGCGATGGCCCGGAGGCCAGGCCGGCAAGCATTGGATCGCCATTGCCTTCCATCCCAGGAATACCCGCCATACGCCGCATCATCTTTCCACCGAAGCCGCCGCCGAACATGCCCTGCATCATGCGACGCATCTCGGTGTATTGCTTGATCAGTGAGTTCACCTGCGCGACCGTCGTGCCTGAGCCGCGCGCGATGCGACGTCGCCGATTCGCGTTCAGGATCATGTGATTCAAACGCTCTTCGCGCGTCATCGAATCAATGATCGCTTCGGTACGCTTCAGCTCTTTCTCCATTAACTCCGACTGTTCGTCAGTCAAATCCGGCATGCCGACGCCGCCGAGCAGTTGATCCGGCAATAGCTTCAGAATTTTTGAGAAAGAGCCGAGCTTCTTTACCTGCCTGAGTTGCGAGCGAAAATCATCGAGCGTGAACTGATTGCGCTGGAGTTTCTTGAGCTGAGCTTCAGCGTCTGTCTGATCGATCTTGTCCTGAACCTCTTCGATCAGCGAGAGGACATCGCCCATGCCGAGGATGCGCTGCGCCACTCGGTCGGGATAGAACGGCTCGAGCGCGTCGTACTTCTCACCGACGCCGACGAACTTTACGGGCTGGCCGGTGACCTGTTTGATCGAGAGCGCCGCGCCGCCCCGCGCATCTCCATCCATCTTGGTCAGCACCACGCCGGTTATGCCAACGCGCGCGTGGAACTCTTCGGCCGATCGCACCGCGTCCTGCCCGGTCATGGCATCAGCAACAAAAAGGATCTCGACAGGATGCGTTTCACTCTTGATCTTGACCAACTCTTCCATCAAATCTTCGTCGATGTGCAGGCGGCCGGCGGTATCGATCAAAAGTGTGTCGTACCCGACGTCGCGCGCCTGCTTCAAAGCTTCACGCGTCAACTCGAGCGGATCGTTCGTCTCAGGCTTTTCAAAGATCGATTGGCCAGTCGCTTTCGCGATGACCTTTAATTGTTCCCGCGCCGCCGGCCGGTAAACGTCCGTGGATAACAGCAGCGGCTTGCGTTGCTGATTCTGCGCCAGCCAGCGCGCGATCTTTCCCGTCGAAGTCGTCTTGCCGGACCCTTGCAGGCCGACAATCATCACGACGTTAGG
>QHXG01000389.1 GCA_003222845.1 Acidobacteriota bacterium
TGCCCGTCGAGCCGCGAAAGTTCGGCTGCAATATCGCAAAGCCGTTCGCCGCGAGGACCTGAACAGTCCCGTTGAAGTTGTTGAGTGAAGCTCCGGTTGGACCGCCGTGCGGATTCAACAGGAACGGAACCTTCGCACCCGGCAGATAGCCCACCGGCTTCGTCAAGACGCCCTCGATCTCCGTGCCGTCCTTGCTCTTCCATTTCACGACTTCGGACTGCGCCAGCGAGTAGTCGTTGAGCCACGCATTCTGATGCGTGATGATCTGCGGATGATAACCGTTCTTCGAAATGTAGATCTCGGTCGGCTGTTGTGCTGATGAAACAGTGCCCACAAGCGTTTGGCCGTCGCGGCTGATCTCGGTTATGCCAATTGAGCCGCCGAGCTGCCAGACCTCTTTCGTCATACTGTCCGGCACAGCGGCAGTTTTGAACACTTCGATCGCTTCCAGCACATTAGTGCTGAAATAAATCGTGTGCCCATCGGGTGCCCACACCGGCGTGCCGATGCTCAGATCGAATTTCGCATCGACATGTATTGGCGCACCGCCGTCTGGCGAAATCAAATAGAGGTAAGCGGTCGACGGGCCGGGATCACGGTCGCTCGAGGCGGTAAAAGCAATCCACTTCCCATCAGGAGACCAACGAGCGTTGTCGGCTGTGCCCGGTTCGCCTGCGAGCTTTCGCTTTTCTCCATTCGCTACCGTTACCAGCCACACATCGCTCAAAGCACCATCGTCCGCCCTCGGTGTCGGCCGCGTCGTATAAGTAATGCGCGTTCCGTCGGGCGACCACTGCGGATCGCTCACGGTGAAATTGCCTTCGGTGAGCCGCTTCTCTTCTTTCTTCGCAATGTCGAAGAGCCAAAGGTGACTCATCTTGATGTCGTGATCGATTACCATCGTGTCGTCTTTGACTTTCTTTCGATCTTCTTCCTCTTTGCTCGGCTGATCGGCCGCGCTGAGGAGCAACTGTTTGCTATCAGGTGAAAAGCGAAAACCGCTCACGCCGCCCTTGTGCGAGGTCACGGCCCAAGCCTCGCCGCCATCAGCCATCATCATCCAAACCTGGCGCTCGCCGTCTTTTTCGCGATCGGTGAGAAATGCGATCATACTGCCGTCCGGCGACCACTCTGGCGCGGTTGCGCTCTTGTCGCCGCGTGTATATTGCCTGGGTTTTCCTCCGGTAATCGCCACGACCCAGACCTCTGTGACGTTCTTCCACTCTTTGTCCTTCTCCATTTTCGTTTCGCTCACCGTGTAAGCGACACGCGTTCCGTCAGGCGAAATCCTGGGCGCGCTCACCCCGTTGATCTTCATCAAATCGAGCGCGGTCAAAAGTTTCTTTCCATCTCTTGCCCGCGGCGGCGCCGCTTCATTCTTCGCCGGCTTCGTTTCTTCCGCCGTCTTTTCCTGCGCAGAGACGAAAACCGCGGTTGCGATTAGGCAAAGCAAAACCCATAGGGCGATAGCGAAACGTTTTCGATTCATCGTGATCCTCCAAAACTTTCAAAAAACCCATCGGCTGACGCCGGTGGTACTGACCTGAGACGCGCAAGTTATGACAAACGGGCCTCAACATGCAAGACGTGGAAGGTTAGTCAGTGAGGAAGAGGGTGCAATTAAGAATGAGAGTTGCGCCACCCGGGGCATCCATCAGCGTCGTGTCAGAACCGCGAGCGGTAGCGACCGGATCGTACGCGCCAACTCAGCATAAACACGTATTTCGCAAGTTACTGTTTGATCCGGTCGCTACCGCTCGCGGTTCTGACACGATTCGCCCCCACGGGAGAGAGACACCAACGGCCCGCGTTGACAATCGCGAAGGCGCTTTGTTAGCGTGAGTCGCGAAGAGGGTTCACTTATACATCGCGCCGGCGAACAGCCTCAGTGCCGGCCTTAATTCGATCACAGATGTCCAATCATAATGTTCGGCGCCCGGCCGCCAAAAAACGCTTCGCGATTGCGCTTGGGCTCTCAATAATCTTTATAGCTGCTTCAGCCTGTCACCTCGTTCACAAACCGGTCGAAATTGAGAAGCTGCTGACCCCGCTGTCTGAAGCCGACACGGTACAGTTGATCGCCACGGTTAACAACCTTGTCACCGTACGATCAATCCATGGCTCGGTGGACTTTCAATTCGAAGACACTTCATTCGCTACCGCGGGTATTGC
Organism: Acidobacteriota bacterium; assembly: GCA_003222845.1. Taxonomy (GTDB): domain Bacteria; phylum Acidobacteriota; class Blastocatellia; order Pyrinomonadales; family Pyrinomonadaceae; genus UBA11740. Next base: position 2,173 of record QHXG01000389.1, read on the forward strand.
TGAAAAATATCGCGCCGCGGAAGGGTCGGTCACGCTCCAGCGTCCGGGCAAGGTCTATCTCGTCGTGCAGGGGCCGTTTGCCACTGACGTAGCCCAAATGAGTTCTGACGGCGAACACTTCCGGATCGCGATTCTCAAGGCAACCGATGAAAAGTTACGGCGCTTCGTGCGGGGCACCAATAATGCCGTCTATCCAAAGCTGGATATGGACGGCAAGAGCAACGCTGGGAAAAAAGATAAACCGAGTTCAGAAGCCCAAACTGTAAACGCACTCCAGAATGTACGCCCACAACATCTTACCGACGCGCTGCTGATTAACGCGGTCGATCCGCACGCACCTGGAGTAATGTACGCGCAGAGCGAGTTTTTTGAATCAGAGAAAGATACGAGCCAGCCAAACAGCAAGAAGCGCGTGGTGCGCGGTTATTATTTGCTCGATGAGTTCCAGGTCATTGGCGATAATTCAGCTCGTCTGCTGCGACGTTTCTGGTTCGATCGCGTCGGCGGAATCCGTCTGGCGCGGTTGCAAACTTTTGACGAGAAGGGCCTACTGATTACCGATGTTAGTTATGGTGCGCTGAGGAAATTCGGCGCCGAAGGAAATTTTTCGTTACCCGCGCAAATTTCGCTGACTCGACCCCAGGATCAATATAAGATTACCATCACCTACCAGACGCCTGAGTCGCTTACCGTGAATCACGACTACCCACCCGAGGTCTTCGTACTCGAGAACAAGTGGGGCCTGCGCGAGGTCGATCTCGATGCCGAGAAACGGTCTTCGACCCCAAAGAATTAACTGCCTACTTCAACTCCATCAGCCAGATGTTGCCCGCAGTTTCAGCATACTCGTAAGCGATTTGATTGCCGAGAGGTGACCAGGCTGGATAGCGAACGAATGAGTTTGGCTTTGTATAGTTAGTCAATTGCTTCTGCATCTTTGTTGAGCGCGAGACCCACCAAACATTCCACACCCCATCGCGATCGCCGGCAAAAACTATCTTGTCTCCATCGGGCGAGAAATCGTAAGGCCAGCTCCGGCCCCGACCGGAAGTAAGTTGTATAGATTCGCCGCCATCACTCGGCATGATCATCAAGTAGGCGTCATCGCCGCGTTTGATCTGGTAGGCGACAAACTTTCCGTCGGGCGACCAGCAAGCAAACCCTGCTAACTCTTTATCGAACGTTAACTGTCTTGGCGGGCCACCTGAAACCGGAACCGTCCAGGTGTTGGTGATGCCTCCATCCGTCAGGTTGAAAACGATCTGTTTGCCGTCGGGCGACAATGAGGCGTATTCGATGTCCCTACCATTATCGAAGAGCAGCCGGTCTCTGCGGCTTTGCAGTGAGGTAGCCCAGACAGTCCAATGGCCAGTTCGTTTCGATACGAACGCCAGTTGATCTCCATCGGGAAACCAGCTAGGTTTCAAATTTCTGGTGTTGTTAGTTATCTGCGAAGCATTCTTTCCGTCAGCATCCGCCACCCAAATGTCTGCGCCTCCACCCCGCAGAAACTCCATGTAAGCTATCTTTCGACCGTCGCGTGAGAATGCCGGTTGATTGTTTCGCGTGCCGGTCTGATTTGTAATCGGCTGCGGGGGGCCGGTTGCTTCATTGGCATGCGGCGCGATCGGAACCGACCAGATGTTGCTCGTGAGAGTCTGTACACTATAGGCCATTTTCTTGCCGTCGGCTGAACGCGTCAGACCATAAATGAATGAAGCTCCAACATCCGTGAGCTTTATTGGATCGCCTGCCGGTTCATCGCTTTCAAAAGAGAGCGGCAGCATCCAAACGACTGGCCCCCCCACAAAGTACAAGCTTCGACCGTCAGGAGCGTACAACGGATAAGCGGCCTTCACATCGAGGTTCGTCAACTGCTTTGGATCATCACCGGTGAGAGAGACAGACCAAATCTGCTGGCCGTTGTATTTAAGCGCGACAAACGCGATCCTTCGGCGATCGGGTGACCAGGTTGGGCCGAAATGACCGCCTTCCGGATTGCCGACGTTTGTTAACTGTCTCGGCGTTCCGCCTTGCGCCGGGACAATCCAGATTGTTGAGGAGCCAACACTGCCTGATCCCAAATCAGGATTGGAATCCGATTGAAATGCGATCATCGTTCCGTCTGGTGACCATTTAGGAGCGGAGCCGAACTCCGTAATTTGTCGTGGCGCTCCGCCAAACGTGGGTAGCGTCCAGATTCCGCCACCCGATCTCGAGTAATAAGCGATCCGCTGTCCATCCGCGGACCACGCGGGCTGAAAGTTCTGTTGCCCGTCAGTGGTCAACTGAATTTCGCGGCCTCCCGCTGTTAGTTGCTTGATGTAGATCTCAAAGCTCCCATTGTGGTTCGAGCTATAAGCGACAGAGTTTCCATCAGGCGAAAGCGTCGGCTGAGTGTCCAGGCCAGACCAGACTGTGACGCGCGCAATGTTTGCGACAATCGGCTGTGGCGCGCCGGCATTGGTGGCCGATTTCTTGGCCAGCAACTTGTAAAGTCCGAACGATCCGCCAATCAAGATTAGCGCGGCAAGAGCGAAAGTGGGCCAACGCGTGGCCTTGATCATCGAACTCACCCCTGTCTTGCTGAGCGTGGTTGGGCTGCCGGCCATCTCTCCGGTGCGCACGGCAGCATCGAATGCGCCGATTGCTTTTTCTTCGCTGCCTATAGGTTTAGCCGCTTCTCCGGGGGCTGTCGCTTGCTTCAGCCGTTGCTGGAATTCCAATTCCTGCGCGAGGCTTTTCAGATCGAGCAGCAGATCTTTGACGACCTGGTAACGCTCTTCGCGATCTTTGCGGAGAGTCTTGGCAACAATGCGCGTTAACTCTGGCGGAGTGTCCGGAGCGAAGTGGGAAATAGGCGGCGGATGTGTTTTTAAAATGGCCGCGAGGATGTCGCTCGTTTCGCCATCGAAGGGCTTGCGCTGGGTCGTCATTTCATAGATGACAGCGCCCAAACTGAAAATATCCGAACGGGCATCGACGATTTTCCCGCGCGCCTGCTCAGGCGACATATAACCAGCAGTGCCGAGCACCATGCCGGACCCCGTCCGCACCTGCTTAGTTGGCGCCTCGGCCGCAATGGCAGAAGGCGTTTGTTCAGCCAATTTCGCCAGACCGAAATCGAGAACTTTCACGTAGCCATCGGGCCGCAGCATGAGGTTTTCGGGCTTGATATCACGATGAATGATTCCTGCTGCATGAGCGGCTGCCAGAGCGTCGGCAATTTGAATCGCGATCTGCAGAGACTGGTTGAGGCTCAAAACGGTGTGGGATAGCCGCTGCCGGAGAGTTTCGCCTTCGACGAATTCAG
>QHXG01000390.1 GCA_003222845.1 Acidobacteriota bacterium
CTGAGCGCGCGGGCGAAACAAAGAGATCGAAATTCGGAAGAAGTTTCGCCACGTCATCTACCCAACCGATCAAACTGACGTGCTGCTCGAGATTAAGCTCGGCAATTAACGTTTCAATGCTGCGTCGATGTTCACCACTGCGCGATTTGTCCTCTCCGGCAATCACAAACTCAACGTCACGGCGCCGCCGGCAAACTATGGCAGCAGCGCGAATGAAATCTTCCTGTCCTTTGATCGGCGCCAGATGGCCGATCATGCCCACGCGCAAGTTTTGGTCTGCATCTTTGTTGTTGGTGAAGCGGTCTTCCCTTCCCCTGGCAAATCGATCCACGTCGATGCCGTTATGAATCAGCACAATCTTGTCCGAACTAAAGATGCTTTGGGAGCGAAGTTCGTCGGCGACTGCTTGCGAAACAGCGATAATGCGATCCGTGCGGCGAAGCGTCAGCTTGTGTGCTCTGTTCATCGGAAAAAGAACGTGACGAGTCAGGATCAAACGCGCGGATGATCTCCGAGCAACCAGCGCGGCCAGAGGATAGTCGCGCGCGACGTGCGCATGGATGATCTGAATGCGGTTCTCGCTCGCAAAGCGGGCGAGCTTCAGGGCGCTTGAGACATTTAAGACACTGCGCATCGGCACCTGCACGATGTTCTGCTTTGGCACAGACGTAAGCTCGGACAGCAGCGGAGACGACGGAATCAGCGCCGCGAAGACGTCGTGACCCCGGCGTGCCGAGCCATTCGCCAGATCGGCGAGATGTCTTTCGCCACCGCCAATCTGACGGGCCGAACATATTTGCAGAATCCGCATGGAACGAATTGTAACGCGAATTTGGAGTGCGCCGGCAGAGCGCAGCGACGACGGCGCTTTCGATTCTTCCGTGTGCTACTATCACACGCCACGATCCAAAGCGCCGTCGTCGCTGCGCTCTGCCGGCGCACTCCAAAGTGATCGTGGATTCACGATCTGCTAATGATCCCAGACAAAAAGCGCGACCTTCAGTGCCTCCTCTGCCAACGCCCGCTGCGTCGCATTGGCGAAGACTTTACGGGAAAGCACATCTACAAATGCCATGACTGTCAATACGTCTGCACGACGATATCAACTGCGGCTGAGACGGCAGCACTGTACGACGATCCCGAATATTTTGATGGTTGGGGATGCAATCTGGATTTCGACTACGACCGCTTTGAACCCTCAGTGCATCAGCAGGTGGATGACTATCTTGATTTTCTCGCCGCGCACACTCAAGGAAAGTCTCTTTTGGATGTCGGCACAGGCAGCGGTCTCTTGCCGCACATCGCGCTTCAGAGAGGATACGAAGTCGAGGGCACTGACTTGTCAGCGTACGTCAGCCAAAACGTTCCCGCGAAGGGCGGCTTCCCAGTTCATCATGGCACGCTCGACGACATTCGGTTCGCGCGGAAGTATGACATCATTACGCTGCTTCACGTTCTGGAACATACCGGCAACCCGCTGGCGATGATCGGGAGATGTAAGGAGTTGTTGAATTCCGGAGGGCATGTAGTCGTGGTCGTTCCCAACTATCAGAGCCTGGATTCCCGCATTAAAGATCTGCTTTCGAAGTTCAAATTGAAGCAGCGGCCGTACAAACACCTGGCGCTGGGCCATCATAATTGGGTGTTTTCAATCAAGAGCCTCGAGCTGCTCGGAGAGAAGGCCGGCTTGCAGATTGTTCACCGAGAGACCAGACAGCCCGCGTGGCGAGCAGGTGCGTGGCACCGTCTTCTCGGGCGATTTGGTTTGGCCACCTGGTGTTGGATCGTTTACCGAAAAATGTCCGATAAGCTTCAGCTTGTCGCTTGATTGAAGAAGTGTAGGATTAGCGACAACGACAAGCTGAAGCTTATCGGAAAATTTCAAAGTCCATCCACTGGCTCACCGTACGATGCTTTTCGTCGGCCATCGCATCGTTCACGATGATTTGAAATACGTACTCGCCGGGCGGCAGATCGGTGCCGAGTTGAATCGCGCCACCTGCTAACAACCGTTTCAGATCAGCTTGCGCGAGTACGTTGAATGCGTTTTCATTTCCGGTGAAGACAGGCTTGCCATCACGAAACAGCCGCACCTGCGTCGTCAACTTCGGACTGTTCGTGGCTTTGTCCAGGCGCGCGTTGTAGATAAAGAACGCGTAGTTCATCAGCATCCCGCTACGAAAATGGCGCACCGCCGGAGACGCTTCCGCATTGCCGCGCTCGGCACCTTCGTGATCCACTGACGCGGGCGAGTTCGAATCGTTAGCCGGCTGACCAGCCCCGCCTTGATTCGCGGGCGATTGATTTGCCCGAGTCGTATTGCCAGTTCGCACGGCGCCACTCAAGGCGAGTCCGGAAAGTGCCAAACGATTCTTTTTGAGATCGGGAACTTCAACGAATTGGCTGGCAGAGCCAATGCGTTGCGTGTTCGTATCGCGCAGCGACATGCGCAACTGATAAGCGCCGGGCTTCTTGATCGGAACCGTGACGTAATAAACCAGGCCATCCCGCAGCGTCCGCTTGTACCATTCGTCGGGTAACTTGAGCGTATAAGTCTTGCCATTTTGATCGACCGGCACGCCGTTATCTCCAAAGGTCATTGCCAACACGTCGAACACGCACTTGTGGAGATGATCAGGTTCGTCGGTGAACGTCAAGTCATGGCCGTCGATGTGCAATACCGAACGCATGAAGGAACCTGCTTTTGCGTCGTTGCCGAACAGCGACGTCAATTGCAGACCGACACCGTTCGCGGCGAATGGCGCGGCGAGCGCGTCAAACATTTGCTGCGCCAGCGTCCGTGGCACGGGCTTGGCCTCATCGCTCACGCCGAAAAATCCATTCCGCATCCGCACGTTGAATCTTCCCGGACGCGTGACCTTTAAAGTCAGTCTATGAAAAGTACGGCGGCCAGTGCGAGGATCGAAGGTCATATTGTCAGGCCGATAGCCAATCAGGTAATAAGCTTTCTGATCTTCCAAGACGCGCTTGATGCCACCGCTCAAATCATTCGTATTTCGGATGGGGATGCCGCCGGTTTCGCGCGCCAGAAAGTCGAGGCCCGCTTGCGTTTCAAAAGCCGCGTTCCGGCGACTGCTCATCGCTTCTTGTAGCTGTTGGGTGTCGCGGCCTGACAGATCGTCGGCGGCGGTGAAGCCCAGGGTCTGAAGCCCAGTCGCGTTCATCGTGTAAATCACCACCGAAGCGCGGCCTGCTTCGTCGATGAGGCGGCGCAGTCTATCGCGCGCCTGAAAATTGCGCGTCGGATCGTCCAGGTTGTAAATGCGAAAGCCGTCGGAGATCAGAAGAATTGACTTGCGACCCGGCAGAGTCTTCAAGCCCTTCACGACATAACTAATCGCCCCGAGGGTGCCCACGGCAAACATGTCCTGCCGGGTCTGGTTGGCTTCTTCATTGAAGGTGTCAATCTCGGCGCCTCCGGGGCCCGGCGTTGGCGGTTCGATCGCCGCAAAGGCGCCCACGCCGCTGCGCCCAATTGCATTCCACTTCACGCGCTCGATCGCCGCATACAGTTGCCGCTTATCCGAAGTGAATTGCTGCAATGCGCCCATACCGCCGCTGGTGCGGATGATAGCTACCAGATCGCCCGGTTGCATCTGCTCATCAACAAATTTCTTCAGCGCACGGCGAACGTAATACGTGCTCTCAAAAGACAAGCCAAGATCGTCAACCACCAACGCAATGGTGCGGCGGATGTCTTCGGGCCTTAGGCGATTGGGCGGAACCGGCGGCGCGTTCTTATCAACCGTCACAGGCTTTGTAGGCTTTTCCGCTGAAGGGCTCTCGGCAACGTAGTAAGAGAAATGCGTAATCTTTTGCTGCCGTCCGTCTTCGAAGATTTGCACCTCTTCGGGCTTAAGATCGGTGACGACCTTTCCGTTCTTATCGGTAACGACCGCATCGACCTGCACCAGATTCGTGGTGATGCGCACGACGTCGACGTCTTCGGATTTCTGCGGTCGCGAAGTTTGCGGCGAGGGCGATGGAGATTGAGATGGCATGGATTGCTGCGCGAATGAACTTGGACTGACTTGGGCGATTAAGGTAGCGATCAGTAGAAGGGTTCTTCGCATCACAATAGGTCCTTGATGGGTAAGTTTATTAGCTTTTTCCTCTCTTCTGCAATCAACGAGAATGAACGGACTGAGGATCACTGAGTGTCAGGCCGTGCGACTCGTGCGTTCATCGTAGACTGTGTGTGCCTTCCAGCTTGTAAGCCTTGCCCAGGTCTGTGTCGAATGCCCACGCTGATACACTCATTGCGGCAGCCGGAAGAGAT
>QHXG01000391.1 GCA_003222845.1 Acidobacteriota bacterium
GGTGGGTTGTCGCTCGCCAACCGCGAACTCATCGTGGACTTCGCGGCGAAGAACCGTCTGCCCGCGATCTACCAGTCAGCGTTCTTCACCGAAGTCGGGGGCCTGATGGCGTGGGCACCGGACCAGGAGGGCCAGTACCGCGAGGCTGCCCACTACGTTGATAAAATCCTGAAGGGCGCGAGCCCTGGCGACTTGCCGGTCCGCTATCCCGGCCGATATTACCTGACAATTAGCAAGAGTGCTGCTCGGGGCCTGGGCCTAGACTTGCCGCCTGCGCTCCTCGCGAAGGCGGATCAGGTCTTGCCGAAATAGAACGACGGCCACCTATAATAATCGTTGGACGCGAGCGGCGGGAGCGTGTTTCGCAACTAAACTGATCCGGCGAAGGGTGGTTTGGTTCGCGCCGCCGCGTCAACTCTGACGTTCGGCGGCACCGAGACGGTGGGGAAAGCGGAATGACAATCGGCACCATCGACAAATCACAACGCAAAGCAGCGAAAGTTGTGGGATTCTCTTATCTGTTGGCGCTGCCGCCGGCGATCTTCGCCGAGTTCTATGTACTCGGCCGACTAATTGTCTACAACAACGCTGTGGATACCGCTCGTAATATCCTGGCACACGAGAGACTCTTTCGACTGGGCACCGCCAGCAACCTCATGGTCTTCGCGATCGATATAGTACTAATCACAGCTCTTTACGTGGTACTCAAGCCAGTAAGTCGGAACCTGGCCTTGCTCGCGGCGTTCTGGGGGCTGGTCGAGACGGCGATTTTTGTTGTCACCCTGCTCAATGACCTCGAAGCTCTGCGACTATTGAGCAGCGGCGCCGATTACTTACGAGTATTTGAGCCGGATCGATTGCAAGCACTGGCGAGGCTATCGATCAGCGCGCATGGTGCCGGATATGGCGTGGGCTTGGTGTTTGCTGGACTTCGAAGCACGCTGTTTTGTTATTTGTGGTTCAAGTCGAGTTATATCCCAAGAGGATTGGCGGCGTGGGGAATGTTTGCGTCCTTGCTGATGGGAGCCAGCGCATTCTCGTTCATCATTTTTCCCGAGCTTGCGAAGGTCGTCGGCGTTGGGATTTATGGAGCTCCGATCTTCTTCTTCGAACTGACAATGGGCTTTTGGCTCCTGCTAAGGGGATTACCACCTTCTGGAGCTGCGCCCGATTGAGTCAGGGGCTCCGGACCTTCAGCCTAACTAAGCGGTATTATCGCTCCACCCGTTCGAAGTATAAGGCGACACGGAGTCGAACACATTGACCTATAAATCCTTGGACGCGAGCGGCGGGAGCGCATCTCGCAACTTGCTCGGTGCGGTGGAGGGTGCTTTGATTCGCGCCGCCGCGTCAACTCAACCGTTAGGTTGCTTTTACCTTCCATGAAGCACACGATCTCAATCGGCTTTGCTGTTGGCATCGCGCTGATGTGCGTCTCGTGCATGTGGTCACCCGAATCATCTTTCTTTTCGAACTTCTCAAGTCGGCAACTCGTCGAACGGAACAAATATTCGGCCGGGTTGACGTGTGACCCGATTGGCGGTGGCGGCGGTGGCGCCGGCTCACGTGCTGGCGGAGTCGGTTCCGGCGGGATGCACTTTAATTCACACAAAAGTGATAGCTTTGCTTGCCGCCTGAAATCCGACGAAGCTTTTGATGAGACGCGTTTCTTTTCCTCATTGAAACTTGACGTGGAACGCGCGCTTCATGACAACGGCGCTCAAATCACTGATAGTGGCTCCTCTGGTGCAGCTAGTTTCTACTTTGCCTACGCGTTGAAAAATGTTCGCGGCCGCGTCCAAGTCTCAAGCACCAGAATGGGGACAGACTACTACGACGTGCACGCTGATCTCGACGAAACCGGAAACTAACGACGCTTTGCATTTCGTGGAACGCAACATTAGGGAAAGCGTATGTCAAAGAAACTGTTATCGCTTGTGCTGGTTGGTTTGTTGCTTAATATCGTCGGGGTCATTCCCGCCTACGCTAGTTCGAAAGAAGATACGCGGGCCCGCTTTGCCGAGAAAGTGAAAGAGGGCATCAGTAAACTCGGCACCGGGCCAGAAGCGCGCGTCGAAGTTAAACTGCGTGATGGAAGAAAGCTGAAGGGTTACATCAGCGCAACGGGAGAGAATAACTTCGTCATTGTGGACGCAAAGAGTGGCGCTGCTTCGACGATTCCATATCCGCAAGTCAAACAGGTAACAGGCAACAATCTTTCAAAAGGAGCCAAAATCGCGATCACAGTTGGGATTGTGGTAGGCCTGCTATTTCTCTTAACTGTGGTCATTGGTCGTACTTAGTGAGCACATTCTTTTATACCTGTGATCAGCATCTAACAAAATCGTTTTCTTAAGACGTTGGACGCGAGCGGAACCAGCCGGCTTCTCAGAGACAACTTGTCCGTAACGCGGTTGTCTCTCGCCGCGTCAACTCAACCGTTCGGCGTTTCTTCTTTGTCAGACGTGCAGGAATGCGAAACGTAAAGTTTTTATTGCTAACTGCCTTGAGGATTTATCGCCCGAGCCAGCATCGCTCTTCCCTCGCAGACAGAATTCTGTAAAATGGCGATTGGAAAGACTTCGGCATAACGCAATTACCCTAAATCAATGATGAAAAAACTTGCCTGTTCGGTATGCGCTCTCCTTTGTCTCTTTCTCAACCAGACGTTCGCCTGCACCACTTTCTGCCTCGTGGGCAAGGGCGAAGTTTTGTTCGGGCGAAATTACGATTGGACGATCGGCGACGCACTCGTGCTCGTCAACAAGCGCGGCGTCGCAAAGACGGCGACGATTATTGATTCAGACAATGGGGCCAAATGGATTTCCAAATACGGCAGCGTGACCTTCAATCAGTACGGCCGCGAGAATCCAACAGGCGGCATGAACGAGATGGGGTTGGTCGTCGAACAGATGTGGCTCAGCGATACAGAGTATCCGAAAGTCGACGCGCGGCCGGCCGTTGGCTCGCAGGAATGGATCCAGTATGTGCTCGACAACTCCGCTACGACCGCTGAGGCCATCAAGAATGCCGAAGGTGTGCGCATCGAGTCGGAAGTCAAAGTTCATTACCTGATCAATGACAAAGCCGGAAACACGGCCTCGGTCGAATTTCTCAAAGGCATGATGGTGGTGCATACGGGGGCAAACCTCGCCACGCCGACTTTGACCAACGACACCTACGATAATTCTCTGAATTACGCGAAGCAGACCGATGTCGCAAAAGCCAACTCAAACGAGTCGCTTGATCGATTCACCAGGGCTGTCAAGAAAACGAAAGACTTCGAGAAGCGGCCGTTAGCCGACGAGCAAGCGGTCGCGTACGCGTTCGAAGTCTTGAGTGATGCCGCGCAAAAGAATCGGACCGACACGTGGACGCAATGGAGCATTGTCTACGATCAGAAGCGCAGCCGCATTTACTTTCGCACATTGCAGAGTCCGCAAATCAAGTCGGTCGACATCAAAGCGTTTAATTACTCCTGCGGTACTCCGGTGAAAATGTTTGACATGAACGCCAAAGAGAGCGGCGACGTGACCGCGAAGTTTACCGACTACACACGCAAGGCCAACCGTGATCTGATCGAACGCTCGTTCAACGGCACAAGTTTTCTGAAAGACACTCCGGCGATGGCGAGGCTTTATGTGGCTTCGTACCCTGAGTCTTTCACTTGCGGTTCAGCGAAGTAAATATCTCAGATATGCTAAGAGCTCTCACCCACAAAGTATCGCCAAGGATTGCCGAGTGCGAGGTAAACTTTATTGACAGATCGCCAATCGATCTCCGTCTAGCAGTACTCCAACACGACCATTATTGTGATGTGCTTAAAGGGCTAGGGGTTACGGTCAAGAAACTCTCTGAAAATGGGTCGTACCCGGATTCCTGCTTCGTGGAAGATACTGCAATCGTCGTTGACGAGCTTGCAATCATTTGTAGCATGGGAGTTTCCTCTCGTCGAGGAGAGACCAAGCTAATTGAGCGAGAGTTATCTAATTATCGAGAAACAGCTCAAATTTCTCTACCCGCTACAATCGAAGGTGGAGACGTGCTGCGAATCGGGAACAAGATATTAATAGGTCAGTCGAGCCGCACTAATCTTGAAGGTATTAAGGAGCTTGCGAAAATATTAGAGCCCTACGGCTACCGTGTCGTACCTGTGCTGACAAAAGGAAGCTTGCACCTGAAGTCGGCCTGTACTGCGATAGATGAAGAGACGTTATTTGTGAATCCAGATTGGGTTGAGCTTGATGCACTCAGAGGGTTCAATCTGACATACACTCCAGCGGAGGAGCCTTGGTCAGCAAATACATTACGAGTTGGTACTACGGTATGTGTCCAAGCAGGATGTCCAAGAGCGGTACAGTTAATGGAGCGCGTGGCTGAGAGAGTCGAGATCATAGATATATCAGAGCTACGGAAAGCAGAGGCCGGCCTAACCTGCTCAAGCATTATTTTTGAAAGCGCCATCTAACAACTTGAACCGGAGCGGAATCAGCTTCCTTTTCGTTCGCGAGGATTGAAGGCTTGGTTCGATATTTCCATGGCTTCTTGTAATGTATCCGGTTTACGATATGTCGTAGTGCTAAAGCTTATGAAACTCAAAAGAAGTGTACTCTCAGCAATTCTCTTTTTGGGCTTGCTCGCCAATGCCGTCGCGCAAACGGTTCAAGTTCCTTCGTCTCACGAAAATACTTCGGTGTGAACTCTGACCTCGGTATGACAATTCGTTGGACGCGAGCAGCGGGCGCGTGAACTCCAACGATGAAGGATGAACGTATGAAGAAAACTAATAGCAATAAAAAGGAGTTGTCACCAGAACAACGTGAAGAACTATTCAGAGCATTGAAAGCCGGTTTTGAGAAAAACATGAACCGCCATAAAGGTCTTGAATGGGCTAAAGTACAAGCAAAGCTGGAAGCTCATACTGAAAAACTATGGTCGCTCAATGAAATGGAAAGAACGGGTGGTGAACCGGATGTTGTTGGCCATGATAAAAAGACGGGCGAATACATTTTTTATGATTGTTCAGCGGAAAGTCCTAAAGGCCGCAGAAGTGTTTGTTACGACCGTGAAGCGCTGGAGTCAAGGAAAGAACATAAACCAAAAAATAACGCTATCGATATGGCTGCTGCCATGAGCATTGAACTTTTATCGGAAGAACAATATCGAGCGTTGCAGAAACTTGGAAATTTCGATACGAAAACATCGAGCTGGGTGAAAACACCTTCTGATATTAGAAAACTCGGCGGTGCCCTCTTTTGTGATCGCCGCTACGGCCATGTCTTTGTCTATCACAACGGTGCAGAATCTTACTACGCCGCCAGGGCGTTCCGTGGCTCGCTACGGGTCTAAATTTTGCGCTCCGCGCGTCACGGTAGCTGCTTCCCGCAGACCCGCCGCACAGGAGTCGCGCCGCATTCCGCCTGTAGCTGATCTTGTTCTCGTTCGCGCGCACATCATTTTCTTTGACAAGGCAGCTCGAAGGCATCTCAGGAACGCTCCGTGTCAATTGACGTGCGTGGGTTAAATCGCAAAGGCTGAAACCAGCGTAGCGTGGTGTCGGTTGAACTGCTTATCTATTGAATACTATGTCGAAAGAATTAAACACCAAGACCCGCCCTTACATTTTCATGACGATTATTTTTCCTTCGTGAAAACCCTCTCCCCACCGCTCCGTTTTATAGTCATCTGGTTTTTCGCGGCGTCGAATTCAATAACGATGCCCGCAGGGGTGCCATTGTCGATTTTAAATTTATCCTGGGCCGTTGCTTCTAGTGGGACGGCGGATTGCGACCCGGGCGGTTGCGCGTAAAGCGTGGTGCCTTGTCTGGTGATCGTAAATTTCACGGGAGCGTCGGAGGGCGTATAAACTCCGACGTATTTGTCCAGCACTTCCGGGCTGATGGCGATTGATTCGAGGGCGGGAATCTGAAACGGTTTATTGTAGTAGATGTCAAAAATGCCGCTCATAATATCTTTTACGGGGTAAACCTTCGCGTTCGTCGTGTAGGCGACGGCCAGTTTTTCTTCCGGCAGGTAAGCCAGCCACGCTCCGTAGTTGTCCGCACCGCCCGTATGCCCGTAGAAGGTCTTACCGGCGAACGTGAAGGGCTCCATTCCCGACCCCTCGCCGTCCCTTATCGTTTTCATCTGATCGAGACTCTCCTTTGACACTATCTTTCCGTCGAACAGCGCCTGGATGAATTTGGCCAGGTCGTTCGGCGTCGAAACAATCGCGCCCGCGCTGAAGAGGATGCTTGGATGTGTTTCGGGCACCGGTTTCCACCCGTCGCCAAAGTTCATATAGGTAAGAGCTTCGTTTTTGCTCACATCGATATTTCCGGTCGCTATGTACGTATTCGCAAGCCCGATCTTTGAGGTGATTCTTTCCGTGAGGGCTTCCCCATAGGGTTTGCCAGTTACCTTTTCAAGGATAAGACCTAAAAGCTGATAGCCGGAGTTGCTGTAGGAATACTTTGTGTCCGGTTCGAAATCGGGCGTGGCTTTGACGATCAGGGCGAGCATTTCATCCTTCGTCACTGGAATCGTGTTCACGTTTCTTTGAGAATTCTGCTCGCGCTTTACGTTAGGGATACCGCTGCGATGCCGGAGTATTTGCACGATAGTAATTTTCTTGGCGTTTGGAACCTGCGGGAAGAATTTGTCGAGAGTGTCGGTCAGCTTTAATTTTCCTTCCTCGACGAGCTGTAAGATCATCGCAGCGGTGAACATTTTCGTGATCGAACCGATCCGGAATCTATTCGCCGCTGTCAAAGGTTTCTTTTCCGTTCCGTTGATCTGACTGTAGCCAATAGCGCGGGTGTAAAGAACGTTGCCGTCTTTGGCGATGGTCAGGCTCCCCATCGCCTTGTTCTTTTCGGCAAGCCGGTCAAAAAACTGGTCGAGTTTGGCTTTGTCCAGCGTCTGTGCATAGCCTGCGGTGAAAAACGCCAGTGTCAGTAAGGTTGCGAAAAATGTTTTGCTCTTCATATATTAAACTCTTTCACTCGCATCAAGTCGCTTCCTCCGGGATGGAGAGATCGGTTCCAGCAACAAGCGGGCAGCATTCAAAAGTACTTTGCCACACAAAGCCATTCGGCGCAAGCCGACCTCTGTCGGTCCACGGAATCAACTGGGCCGGCTGTTCCCGTAAAGGCCCGAGCGTGGAGCGAGAGGCCATGATTACGTCGCCGCTCAACAACTCATT
>QHXG01000392.1 GCA_003222845.1 Acidobacteriota bacterium
TCGATACCAAAACAAGATTTATTGAATATGAAAAATCCGCGGGCGGCCAGACTGCCTCAGCGATGACGGCGTTGCAGCGTCTTGGCTTGAGCACAGCCTACGCCGGACGCTTTGGTTCGGATGAGGATGGCCGGTTCGGATTGCGGGCAATTCAATCCGAAGGCGTGAATCTTGATTTCTGCGAAACGATCGACGGCGCCGATAATCAAGTAGCCTTTATCATCATCGATGCTCGTTCAGGCGAACGCACAATCATCTGGGATCGCGACGAGCGCCTTTCTTATAGACCCGACGAAGCACCAATAGAACTCGCCTCACGCGGCCGAATCCTGCACCTGGACGCGCACGATCCGCCGGCATGCGCCGTGATGGCAAAGGCTGCACATCAGATCGGCGCTATTGTCACCGCGGACATCGATAATATCTACGAAGGATTGCCTGAGCTGCTGCCGCTCGTAGACGTTCTGATTACGTCCAGCGCATTTCCGCATCGCATGACCGGTATAAGCGATGCGCGAGCGTCACTGGTGGAAATGAAAGCCCGTTATGGCTGCGAGATTGTGGGCGTCACGTTGGGAGCAGGTGGCGCGCTTATCTTTTGCGAAGGTGCATTCATCGAATCACCTGCTTTTGCCGTTCCCGGCGGTTGTCGAGATACCACCGGCGCGGGAGACGCCTTTCACGCCGGATTCATTTATGGAATGCTGTGTGACGAAGATTTGGAGACGTGCATGAAGCACGGCAACGCCGTTGCAGCCCTGAAATGTCGCGGACTGGGTGCACGCACAGCCCTGCCGACCGCCGATGAACTCAAAGACTTTCTGGAATGAGATGTTTGCCAATCAACTCGCCAAGCCGAATCGCGCCCCTTTATGGCTCAAAGACAATTTAGGTCACATCACCACAAACCAACTCATCGTGATTTACCTATGCACTTTGGATGTGACTCTGCGTCCGTGCGCGACTCATTTGTTTCTCATGCCGCCTTAGCCATCTCGCCGATAGCATATTTTTCTCCGTATCTGCGGGCGAAATAGACAGCGATAAAAAACGCGACAAATTGAATCGACGCCGCAATCCAGAAGGTTCTGAAGATCGAAGAGTCGCTCATGTTCTGTGGACGGCCGTCGAAGCCCATGTGCGCCACCGCGCTGTAGATCAGGAACGCGGCCAGCGACGGACCTACAGCGCGGGCGAGACTGGCAACTGATTGCATGGCGCCGAGCACACCGCCCTGCTCGCCGGCGCCGGCGCTTTTTGACGCCAGGCTGCTCAGCGACGGAGCGTTGAGGGCGTTGCCGATTGAAGAGACTGCGCCGGTCAAAAGTATTCCCATCAATCCGACTGCCGGACCGATGAAAGGAGTCGCGAAGAGGCTGGCTGAAAACAAGAGGCTTCCGATAATGACCAGGGCCGGCTCGCCGAAACGCTTCACCAGTTTTCCGATCAAGCCGCCTTGAATGATCGCAGAAATTACACCGACGTACGCGAATACCCAGCCGTTATGAAATGCGTCATAGCCCAGGCGAAACATCATGAAAAGCGAAAATACGGCCGTCATGATCGAAAATGCGACGATCGAGAGAAAGTAGATTGTGAGCACAAAACCAAGCCGCGGACGCTTTAGCGACTCGATTAATTGTCGCCAGCCGCGGCCGCTGGCGGCGGAGATGCGCGCAGGATGATCCTGCGTCACCGTTTCCGGCAGCACGAAGTAGAGCAAAATAGCATTGGCGAAGGCGAGTGTGCCGGCAAACAGAAAAGGAACGTTGATGCCCCAGCGGCTCAGCACGCCGCCGATCGCTGGACCAAAAACAAAACCTAATCCGAAAGCCGCGCCAATCAACCCCATTCCCTTCGCGCGATTTTCCTTCGTGGTAACGTCGGCGATGTAAGCTTGCGCGGTCGAGATGTTGCCGCCGGAAATTCCATCAATGATACGGCCGAGAAAGAGCATCCAAAGTGTCGTCGCAAATCCGAGAATCAGAAAACCGAGACTGGTTCCGATCAAACTGATCAGCAAGACCGGACGCCGCCCATATTTGTCTGACAATCTTCCCAGCACTGGCGCAAAGATAAGCTGCATAACTGAATACGAAGCGAACAGCAGGCCGACCTCGCGCGGCGTCGCGCCGAACTTGGTGCCTTCGGCATAGAACGGCAGAACCGGAATCACGATCCCAAAGCCCACGAGATCGATGAAAACCGTGATGAAGATAACCAGGAGAGGCGAGCGCTTCATTGATTACTAGAGTTTAGATTAGTTACCTTCCGCTTATCAGTTGATTTGAACGTGAGCAACTATAAATCGCTTTGCCGCCAGTCGGCTAGTCGGTGTCAGACGTGAATAATCGGCTTTCATCTTTGTCCCAGGGTAGCCGAAGCGGCCAACCCGGGGATGGAAGGCGAAACCGCGTTGCGGTTAATTTTTTCCGACTTGCCTTTGCCGCTTTAATCGAATAGCTTTACCCCGTAATTTGCAAACGATGTTTCCCCTCAGCTTGTCCAATCTGATCCCGCCCGCAGTTTCATTCGCACTTGCGCTTTTGTTGACGCCGTTGGTGCGGATGTTGGCGCGGCGTTGGGGATTTGTCGCTAAGCCGAAGACGGATCGCTGGCACAAGAATTCCACGGCGATGATGGGCGGCGTCGCCATCTGGCTGGCGGTGGCCGGAACTTATCTGCTTTTGGTTCCGCACAGTCCGCAACGCTGGGTGGTGGTGGGTGCGGCATGTTTTCTGTTCCTGGTGGGGTTGGTTGACGACTGGCTGCACATCAAGCCTTATCAAAAGTTGATCGGCCAAGTGATCGGCGCGGCCATCGTGGTCAATTACGGATTGGCTTTGCCGTGGACTCGTTCGCTGCCTGTTAACATGGTGATAACGATCTTCTGGCTAATCGGCATCACCAATGCGATCAATTTGCTCGACAACATGGATGGATTAGCGACAGGAGTTGCGGCCATTGCTTCCTGCTTTCTCACGGTAAATTTTGTCAGCGTAAACCAGCCGACTGAAGCGGTGATGATGGCGGTCTTCACGGCGGCGCTGCTCGGATTTCTGGTTTACAACTCCCACCCGGCATCGATTTTCATGGGCGATAGTGGATCGATGTTCATCGGCTTCTTTTTAGCCAGCGCGGCGCTGGTCAATGTCTCAGGCGGGCGTTCGCGCAGCCTCGCGTCGGTGCTGGCAGTTCCGATCCTGGTCCTTTTCATTCCAATTTTCGACACCACTTTTGTGACGATTTTGCGTAAGGTGTCGGGTCGCGCGGCTTCGCAGGGCGGACGCGATCACACTTCACATCGGTTGGTCGCACTGGGAATGTCCGAACGGCGTGCGGTGTTGATGCTTTACGGCTTGGCGGCGCTTTCGGGTTTTTTGGCGACGACGGTGCGCCAGATGAAATTCGACGTGAGTCTCGCTTTGATTGCGGGCTTCACGGTGGGGTTGACGTTGCTCGGCGTTTATCTCGCCGGCGTGAAAGGATACGACGAAGAAGAGCAAGTGCGCGCCGCGCGCGACAAGCCTCTGTTCGCCTTTCTCGTCGACCTGTCTTACAAGCGGCGGATCTTCGAAGTCTTACTCGACGTGTTCCTGATCGTGCTCGCCTATTGGTCAGCTTATGCGATCAAGTTCGAGCCCTTCTCTGACAGCCCCGCGTGGAAACTCTTTCTGCGCACCTTGCCGGTGCTGGTGGTGGTGCGGCTCGCAGCGTTTCTGTTCTTCGGCGTCTATCGTGGCATCTGGCGTTACACCGGTATGGACGACCTCGTAGTTTTTGCGAAAGCGGTCGCTGGCGGCTCACTGGGCAGTATGCTGATTATCCTTTTTAAGTTTCGCTTCCAGGGTTTTTCGCGGGTCGTGTTTGTGATTGATGCGCTGGTGATGCTAATGCTTTTGGCGGGCAGCCGAGTGGCGTTTCGCTTCTTTCGCCGCGTCTTGCCGGCAACCAACAGCGGCAAAGGCCGGCGCGTTTTGATCTATGGAGCGGGCGACGCTGGCGAGTTGCTCTTGCGCGAACTGCTGAACAATATAGCGAATTGAGTTATGCTCACGTCGGTTTTATGGACGACGATCCGAAAAAGCGGGGAAAGGTTATTCATGGTCTGCGCGTTTTTGGCGGCAACGGATTGTTGGGCAAAATCGCAAGCGAGCACCAGATCGAGCAGTTGCTGATTTCCACTCCACGCATTTCCGAAGAGCGCCTCGCCGAGATTGCCCGCGAATGCGAAGCGAATAATATTGAATTGAAACGCATGTCCATCAAGATTGAGGACATCGAGGAGCATCTGCTGCCGTCATTCGCGCGATCTGCTGCCAAAGAAGATTCGTAAAGTTCTCGATCCAGCCTGATGGTCCAATCCAAGTCCCCATCCATCATCACGATCAATCTGCCCCTCGCGGCTATTCGTTGGCCGTTGTTGTTCTTGATTGCATTGCTGGCGATTGTGGGCGCGTGGTTTGCCGAACGATGGTACGTTGGCAATGTCATAGCCGAGTATGCGCCCAGTGCCGAAGAAGGCGGCATCTATATGGCAAGTCTGGGAGCAAGATGGGCGCCCGCCGATCCTTTTACGCACTGGCGGCTCGGATCTTTGGAGGAAGAGAATTTCAGCGCTGAAAACCTGGCGAACGCGGTCCGCGAATATGAGTTGGCAGTAACTCTTTCGCCGCATGACTACCGCTATTGGATGGAGTTGGGACGCGGGCTTGATGCAACCGGAGACACAGGTGACGCCGAGAAGGCGCTGCGTCGGGCCGTCGAGCTGGCGCCGGCTTATTCTCATCCGCGCTGGTACTTCGGGAACATGCTTTTGCGGGAGGGAAGACTGAACGAGGCGTTCGAACAACTCAGGCCTGCAGCCCGAAATGACGACGCGATGCGTCCCCAGGTATTCAGCCTTGCCTGGCAGGCGTTCGATAAAGACGTTGATGCGATTGTCAGAGTCGTCTGCCCTTCATCGCTCGAACGAATTCAGTTTGCCAACTACTTGATCTCTGCTGATGCCTTCGACGAGGCGATGCGCGTTTGGATTTCGATCAGTCCCGCAGAGCGAAAAGAGCAGCGCGCTCTTGGGGAGCAATTACAACAAACGCTGCTCGATAAGAAACAGTTTCGCCGTAGCTTGGACGTGATGCGCGACCTCGCGCCGGCTGCCGCCCGGCTACCCGTGGCTGAGCAATTCTGGAACGGTGGCTTCGAAGACGCCGCGCTGACGCCGGGCGTAAAACCTTTCGGTTGGACAATTGATTCCCGTCCGCAAGTACACGTGGACATAGACAAACGGCCTCATGGCGGCCAGAACAGTTTGCGCTTTGTCTTTAGAGTGCCAAACAAATCTGATGCGAATCAGGTATCACAGACTATCGCCGTAGAACCAGCGACCGCTTATCGTTTTGAATGCTACGCCCGCACCGAGAATCTAAACAGCGCCGGCACGCCGGTGATCACTATTCGCGACGCCGCGGATAATACTACTTTGGCGAGTTCTCAACCGCTGCCAACCGGGACGAACGATTGGCAACGGATGACTTTCGATTTCAAAACAAGGCCTAAGAGCGAAGGGATAATTCTGAGTTTTTCTCGCGCTGCATGCGAAGAGGCTCAGCTCTGCCCGATTTTTGGCACCGTCTGGTATGACGACTTCAATCTTCAACGGATCAGCTCACCCACCCGCTGACGCAGGTGGTACCGACAGCCCATCAACGCGCCCAGCCGTTGACGAGCCGCTCAGCGCACCCATAAGCCCAGGGCTGACCACGCGCGAACAGACAAGGCGCCACACAATCGCCGGCCGTCTTGTTTTTTTGACGATCTGTGTCGCGGTGGTGACCACCACGCTCGCGTTCGGCTCGACGCATGACTGGGCGCTCGCGGCTTTTGCTTTGAGCGCGGCGGGGATCGTCTGCCTGTGGTGTTTCGATGGGTTAGTGCTGCGCTCGGTGCAGGTCAGCATCAATCCGTTGCAGTGGCCGCTGTTGGGATTAATCCTGCTGGGACTGATTCAACTACTGCCGCTGCGGGCGCCAGACAGCGCCGGGTTGCCTTTATCGCTGGCGCGAACCTTGTCGCTGGACCCTCACGCGACTCGTCTGGTGCTGGTGCAGGTGGTCTGTCTGCTGATTTATTTTGCGGCGAGTCTGATCTTCATTGATACTCCGCGCCGGCTGCGCAGCATCAGTCTAACAATAATCATCTTCGGATTCCTGCTGGCGGTGTTTGGTTTGATTCAGTATCTCACTACGGATGGCACGCGCGTCTATTGGTTTCGGCAATTGACGCAAAGCCAGGCGTTCGGCCCGTTCATCAACCGTCATCATTTCGCTGGTTACATGGAGCTAACCATCGCTCTGCCGTTGGGCTTGTTGTTCTCAGGCGCGCTTGAAAACTACCAGCGACCGGTGTACATGTTTGTGATTGCGACCATGGGCGTGGCGCTGATCATGACTAATTCGCGCGGCGGAATGATTGCCCTGGCCGCGGAGATTTTGTTTCTCGTCGTGATCGCGGGACCGGGATTGCTGCATAGTCGCCATCAACCGCGAGACAGCCCAATACGCGCGGCGATGCTACGCGCTGGATTAGCCCTTGCCCTGATCGCGGCGTTGGTCGGCGGGGCTTTCTTAATTGGGGGCTCCGAAGTCTTCACGCGTCTGCTCGGCACACCCAGCGCCGCTGACCCGACTTCGGGCCGCACGCATTTCTGGGCCGTTACACTTGATGTGATTAAAGCTTATCCGATCGTTGGATCGGGTCTAGGTTCGCTGGGCGTAATCTACACGCGGTACGATTCGCACAACGGCCTGCTTCGACTCGAGCAAGCGCACAACGATTACCTGCAAACGTTATCCGATGGCGGAATAGTCGGCGGCGTACTCGGCCTGGCCTTCATCGTGATTCTCTTCCGCCAAGGCTCTGCCCGCCGCGAAACTGACGACAAGTTTCGTCGCGGCATGGCGACCGGAGCGTTGGCCGGCTGCTTCGCCGTTTTGATCCACAGCTTTTTCGATTTCACTCTGCACACGACCGCTAACGCGTTGCTCTTTTTGATCCTCGCCGCGCTAGCCACCCAAGATGGTCGAGTGGAGGGATCTAATCATCGCCGCCGTCGCCGTCATCGCTCGCGTTCGCCCGCGCCAGAACCGGAGAGGTAGCGACCGTGTCAGAACCGCGAGCGGTAGCGACCGGATCAGAGAAGAGAACTGATTCACAATCAAAGCGCGTGGCAGATTCCGGTCGCTACCGCTCTCGGTTCTGACACTGGTTGTATCTTCCGAGGCAGAGGATGTAGTCTGTTCACCGCTTTCCCGATTTAACTGCTTAAGCCATCGACAGTCCTTTAAAAAGGAGATTGTTTCGTCAGTGTCCTCGGCATCGACCAGAGAACAGAGGTCAGAGATCAGAGACCAGAGATCAGAAACGCCGTCGACTCTGCCGGGATTCTGTCTGAACGCGCTCGCGAAACACAACAAGCCTGATGCGGTCAGCGAGAAGCGCGACCATGAATGGGCGCATGTCTCGGCGCAGGATTTCATCCAGCGGGTGCGGCATATCGCGCTGGGCCTCAAAGATCTGGGAATCGAACCGGGCGATCGCATCGCACTTATTTCCGAGAATCGGCCCGACTGGTCCATCGCGGACCTGGCGATCCTCAGCGTCGGAGCCGTCACTGTTCCTCTCTACACCACCCAAGCGGTCGATCAGATCGAATTCATTTTGAGAGACTCGGGCGCGCGCGCGCTCCTGATTTCGGGAGGTCGAGTGCTAAAGCACGCGCGCCAGGGCTTCGTCGAACGGGATCAGCTCGAGCATGTGATTGTGTTCGATCCAAAAGCTGTAGCGGACATCGATGGCGCGTTGACGCTGGAAGGCATTGAAGAACGAGGCGAGAAGATTGACAGCGAAGATTCGAGGGCGTTTGATCAGTTACTGGCGCGCGGCAAGAGAGACGATCTGGCCACCATCATTTACACATCCGGCACGACTGGCGAGCCCAAGGGAGTCATGCTTACGCATGATAATTTCATCTCGGACGTGCTTTCGATCTCTGACGGGCTGCCCATCTTGACGAGCGACGTTTCGCTTTCAGTCTTGCCGCTGTCGCATATCTTCGAACGGACCGTCTTCTACGTTTTTTGCAATATGGGCGTATCAGTCCACTACGCCGCGTCGTCCGACCATATCGCCGAGTATCTGCGTGAAGTGCGACCCACAATCATGACTGCGGTGCCGCGTCTGTTTGAAAGCGTCTATCACCGCATCATCAAGAAAGGCACGTCGGCGGGCGGATTGAAAACCACGATTTTCGAGTGGTCGCTGCAAGTCGGACAACGCGTTGCTGAACTTGAAGACAAGCAGCAACGGGTCCCAATTTCGTTAAGAGCCAAGCACGCGATTGCCGATCGGCTTGTCTTTACCAAGTGGCGCGAGGGCATCGGCGGACGCTTGCGCTATTTTGTTTCGGGCGGCGCGCCGCTGTCTCCTACGCTTTCATATTCATTCCTCGGCGCGGGCATAAAGATTTTGCAGGGCTATGGCATGACTGAAACCTGCGTGGTCTGCGCCAACCGGCCCGGCGACAATCGCGTCGGCTCGATTGGCAAACCATTCAAGGGAATCGAAGTCAAAATTGCCGAAGATGGCGAGATGCTGGTGCGTGGGCCAGTGGTAATGAAGGGTTACTATGGACATCCCGAAGCAACGAAGGAAGTAATGCGCGACGGGTGGTTTGCAACCGGCGATGTAGGTTACCAAGATGAAGAGGGGCATCTTTTCATCACCGACCGCAAGAAGGATCTCTTCAAACTCTCGAATGGCAAATACGTCGCGCCGCAACAGATTGAAAGTCTCTTGAAGCAAAGCCAGTTCGTCAATCAGGTTATAGTTGTGGGCGCCAGCCGCAAATTTCCAGTGGCCTTAATTGTTCCTCATTGGGAACCTTTGAAGAGCGCGTTGCGCGCCGCGGGAGAAAAGATCGGGGACTCTCATAAAGAGATCAGCCAACAGGAAGCGGCCGTCAAACTGGCGCAGAAGGATGTGACCCGAATTACCGCGCACTTGCAGGATTACGAGCGTGTGCGCCGTGTAGCGCTGTTGCCTGACGAATTCACGATCGACAGCGGCGAACTCACGCCCACTATGAAAGTGAAGCGCAATGTGATTGATGAGAGATATGGCGAGCTGATCGAAGATTTGTATCGATCTTAGGGTTTCCCACGAACTACACCGCGTGCTTTTTTTCTCCCTAAAGACATAGCCCTTCTTTTTGTTTCTCCGGCTTTCAATTCCTCCTTCCCGGAGTACAATGTCGGGAACAGCCCGGTCTTAGTGATCGTAATCGTTTTATCTAATCGAGAGTCTTTTATGTATTGCCCGAATTGCGGCTCTGACAATCCAACAGACGGAAAGTTTTGCCGGCATTGCGGCACTGGGCTGGAGGCTGTTTCCGCGGCATTGAGGCAAAAGCCGGGAGATGCATCCGCGCCAACGTCAAAGCTCGCAGAGCTAATCAAGGGCTATCAATCCGGACAACACAAGATGATGTTTGGCGGCGGCTCGATCGCGCTCGGCGCGGTCGCGACCGTGTTTCTGCTGATGACTGGGCTATGGGGTTTCTTCTGGATCTTCTTTTGGGCATTCATGGGCCTCTTCGGCGGCGGCGCAGATCAGTTCCGCAGAGGCTGGAGCCGTTGGAGCAAAGCCAGCAGCGAACTCAAAGCCCTCGGATACCAAAAGCCGCCGGCCGGCTTCACGGCGACGTCTGAATCCGCATCGACCAGGTTAACAGAATCAAGAACGACAACCGCATTACCATCACGCCTCGACCTGTCGGGCCCTCCGAGCGTTACCGAATCCACCACCCGACATCTGGACGCGCGCGACGGAGTAGACGCGTCTCATTAAGAGTTCCGCTCAATTATCTCAAACGGAATCTTTGTATCGGCAAAGACCTGCCAGAGAGCGACGCGGCCATCTTTCACAGACGCTTTCCAGGCGGCGGGCAGTCGCCAGCGCTCGCTCTGCTTTCCTTTGAATGAACCGCCGGCGAAGCCGAACAATGCGAACGTCTCGCCATTTTCGCGAGCCTCGACAACTCCAGAAGCCTCGTCACTTCCAAGCGCGTCGTTTTCTTCAAAGACTTCGTTCACTTCGATGCAGTAATCGGGAAACCATTCGAAGTAGGCGCGCCAGCCCGCGGTCATTTTCTTTTTGCCGCTAACCTGATTGCCGTGAGCATCGATGAACGTGTGATCGTCGCTCATCAACTCGGCCAGACCTTCAACGTCGTGCGCGTTGATGCGATCGATGAAAGACAGCAGGGTTCGTTTGTTGCTCATTTACAGCCGATCTCATCCGCAGATTACGCTGATTTCGCAGATTCAGCACGTCCATCTCAATCTCAGCTGATTATCTGCGTAATCTGCGTAATCTGCGGAGAACATTCGCGGAACAGTTAGACTCGCCGCTTCAAAATTTCTTTGACTTTATTTTCAATCAAGTCCCGCACGGCGGGCGAAAGATCCTTCGGATCGGGAATGTCCCAATCCTCACGCCGTGTCGCACGCACGAACGGGCATTCATCGCCGCAGCCCATCGTCACCACGAAATCGAATTCGATATCGGGAATCTCTGACAATGGTTTGGAGCGATGCTTCGAGAGATCGTAATCGATCTCTTTCATCGTACGGATAGCTTTCGGATTAATCTTGCCGGATGGTCGCGAGCCGGCGCTGTAAGCTTCGATCTGGTCTTCTCCGTGAATGCGCGCGAATGCTTCGGCCATCTGGCTGCGGTTGGAATTTTCGACGCAGACAAAAAGCAAACGCTTAAGTCGAAAACCAGCAGCGGACGACTCATTCATAAGGCACTAACGAGCGATTTCAAGTTATCCAGAAATCCGCGTGACTCCCAATCTTCCCAGCGCGCGAGCGCGGCGCGGTAGTGTTCGGTGCGTTCTTTGGCGAAATGTCGCAGCAGCCAGACGGCGGCGGCTCTTTCGCGGACGTTGTCGAGATTGTCTTTGCTTTTTCGCAAGACTCGTTTCAGACGTGCGCCGAGATCTTCGATCCACACGTCGCAATCATGCAATTCTCCGAGAGATGTCTGCATCAGGGAGACTTCCTTTGCGATCTCCTTCAATTCTTTTCCCCAACAGGGAGCAAACAATTCGATCGCATAGCGTAGACGCTTGGACAAGATTCGTAGTTCGTGGAGATCCTTTGTCGCCGCGGGGCGGTAGATTGTTTCCGCGGCGGCTGAGCGAAATTCTTTGAGACGCGCGGCGATCACCTCAGACGCCACCGTCCCAAAGATTAGCACCGAATTACTCTCGCTTTGTCGGGTGGACTTCTTGGGTCTCACCGTTGCGACATCGGCCAGCCTGGCGAGAAATTCGTCGCGCACCTCGTCAACCGCGGAAAGTTTGATGCCTTTTTCCAAAGTGGCCAGCGCTTCTTCGCGAAGGGTTCGCCGTTCAGACTCAAGCATTTCAATTCCTTCGAAAGCATCGCCGGTCGCACCTGACTTCGAGGCCTTCAAGGCGGCCAGAGCTACATCCTGGTCACGCACAGCACCGAGGCTCTTGGCGAGCGAGCGCAGCTTCACCACCGACAAACCGGGCTGGCGCAAATAAGGATTGAAGTCGCTAACGTGGCTGCGCAATCGGCGCGAGAGGACGCGCATGTCGTGAATTCCGTCGGGATCCTTTGGATCGAGCGCCTTCTCGCGCAACTGGCACATCGCTTTGAGTTGCGTGCGGAGCGCAAGCTGGATCATCTTGCCGGCTGGAGCCGAGGGATCGAGTCCGTGAATTCGTTTGCCTTTCATCTGAGGGGTCTCTGTCAGAACCGCCTGCGGTAGCGGGCGGTTGATCTGCGTCAATGAACTCGATTAATAACCGAGCGCAACCACCCGCTACCGGAGGTGGTTTCGGACTCAGGCGCGCTTCAATGCTGCGCGGCGGCTAAACGAAAGGTGGCAGTTGAAAACCTGTTCGAACATCTCCCGTTTCTGTTCGGCGGCAGAAATCTCCCGGTCACAATTCGTCGGGCTTTGCAATTCGATGTGCACGACGCGGCCGTTCCGTCCGCAGCGCACGTCGCTCACGCGACTGTCGTGACGGCGGTCCAATGCGTCCGCGATGCGTAATATCGCAGCCAGCGACGTCACCGTTTGGCGGTCGGCTTGGTTCAAAGCGGCGAAATATTCGTGACGTTCTTTCGGCTCTGATCCGCGGTGATATCTCGCGACATTCGCAATCACATCACGCTCAGCTTCAGAGAAACCGGTCAGTTCGGAGTTTTTGATCAGATAGAGCGAATGTTTGTGGTGCGATTCGTGCGCGATGTGATAACCGAGGTCGTGAAGCAACGCGGCCGCCGAAAGCATCGTACGATGGTGCCGATTAAGAGACGTTGAATTCGATCGCGTCAGGTAATCGAAGATTCTTTCGGCAAGCCGAGCCACCTGGTGGGCATGATTTTCTTCGTATCCGAACCGACGGCCAACCGCATGAACGCCGCGCAAACGATAATCAGTAATGTCCGGCGGCGGTGGGAGCGACTCGGCTTCGATCTCGCGCAATCGATCGATCAGCACGCCTTCGCGCAAAGCCCAACTGCAGGTTCGCAGCATCTCGATGTTCAGCGCCCGCATAGCGCCTTCGAGGATTTGTCCGCCCGCGACGATGATTTCCGATCGTTGATTGCTGATGCCGGGGAGCGCGCGCCGCTCGGCGACGCTCATTTCACCGATCCGAGAATTAAACCGCCCCAGCTTAGCAAAGGCAATCTCATCACCGGCAGGTCGCGCGCCTTCTGACTGACGCTCTTCCGCGCTCAGTGCCCGCAAACGCAAAGCCGTGCCGATCGCCACGATCGTTCCCGAAGTGCCGGTCGCATGTTGCCAGCGCGTCCCCTTCAATTCTCTCGCCGTTCGCTCCAGGGCGGCGCGCACCTCTTCGCGCAGCGCCTTCAATTCTTTCGGCTTTGGCGGGTCCGAGGTGATGAATTGCTCGCTGAGTCCGAGCGCTCCGAGCTTGACCGAAAAAAGTCCGCCCGGCGACGAGTCGCGCATTAGAGAAATCTCTGTCGAGCCACCGCCGATGTCGATGTTGATAAGCGAAGCATTCGGCGCCGCGCATCCCTGCGCCGCCGCCATTCCAATCAGACGCGCTTCCTCAATCGCCGAAAGAATTTCAACCGAGACGCCCGCCTTGCGTTCGACCTCCCTGATGAATTGAGATGAGTTGCGCGCTTCGCGGACCGACGCAGTCGCCACGGCAAAGATTCTCTCGGCCCCGCGCGCTTCCGCGATCGAGCGAAATCGCTTGATGCAATCGGTCGCGCGTTCGATTGCCGCGGGGGATAGTTGTTCCAGTCGCAGCGTGTCGTGGCCCAGACGTACGGTGTCTTTTTCGCGCGCCAGCACCGCGAACGAATCGCTCGCTGCGGCGTCGATGACGACCAGCTTGATCGAATTAGAGCCCACATCGATGGCGGCGATTTTCATGACGAAGATTTATGAGTCGGTCTTTCCCTGGCCCAGGCGTTTACGCCTGGGGAAACTGTTAGCAATTTGATCGTCAAGCCTCCTTCAGGAGGCTTTCGTGCTTGTGAATCACGAAAAGCCCCATAAATGGGGCTGCAACCTAATTGAATAAACACCGTTTCCCAGGCGTGAACGCCTGGGCTAGAGAAATTCATTTTCCGCATGCGTGAACACTCTGGGGTTGGGAAATTCACCCTGGGATATTCTCCTTTGCGTTCGGGCTTCCGGCTACGCTCGCCATCGCTTCAGTCTTCGCCTGTTCGCTCTCGATCACGCGCGTGATCAGACGCTTAAGATCGTTTTCGACTCGCTTGATGGAGCGAGACGCATCTATTACCTGAAATCCGTACTCGCCGCTCATCCGATCAAATTCCTTGAGCAGCAATTTTTGATAAGCGATAAAGCTGTCGTAATAATCATTTCCCAGGCCTAAATCCATTCCCGATTCCCAGTAATCGAAACCGCGGCCCGACGCCAGCAGGCGCGCCGCAAGTTCTTCCACCGATCCGAGGCGCAGATAAAAGACCGCGTCCGGCACCAGCCCGATGCCGTAGATCGCGCGCATCCATTCCGGGTCAGCGCCGCGGACGACCGCACGCGCGATGGCCGAGTAGATATAGCGATCCGTTAGCACGATGAAGCCCGCGTGCAACGCCGGCAGCATTTGATTCTCCAACCGATCAGCGAAGTCTGTCGCATAATATAGTTGCATGGTGAGCCGGCCCAGAGTGTGACCTGCGCGGGCATTCTTGATTCCGCGTCCGGCCAGCACCGAACGGGTCATCCCCGTATCCAGTACGGCGTGACCCATTGCTTCCAGCCACGTGCGCAACAGCGCAACATGCGTCGAACGTCCGACGCCGTCAGTTCCTTCGATCACGATCAGCTTGCCGCTGTAGGCTTCGATCTCGACGTTCGGCAACGGCTTGCCGTAAAACTTCATTTCTTTCATTTCGTCAGCACCACTTTCTCTTTGAGCTTCTCTTTCAAATAGCGGCTGACAATCTCACGCATCTGTCTTTGCTGTGTGCGAATCGCTTGCGTGCCATCGATCACGGTCAGGCCGAACTCGCTAACCATGTGATCGTATTCGTCGAGGATCTTGCCTTGAAAGATTTTAAAGCTCTCTTCCTCGTCGTCAGACCAGTCCATGTCCATGCCGGCTTCGTAATATTTCAGAGTCGGGCGCGCCGAAGCGATCCGATCAATCGCTACGTCCAGTGGCGCGCGAAAGAAAAACGCCACCGTGGGCTTGACGGCAAACCTATAGACTTCGCGCACCCACGCGCGATCGCAGCCGCGCGCCACGTCGCGCGCAAAAGCCGTGTAGATATAGCGATCGGCCAGAACGATCGCGCCGGCTTTCAAAGGCGGAACGATGTCGCGCTCGGTGCGATCGGCGAAATCCGTGGCGTGCAGCAATGAAAATGTCGCCGGGGTGAACAGGCGTCGCTTCTTCGCGCGGCGGGTCGTGTCCTTAACCAGCGGCGACGAATTCCATTCTGAAAAGAAGACCGGATAGCCTTCGGCTTTGAGCCATTGATAAAGCAGTTGAAGCTGAGTGGACTTGCCGCTGCCGTCCGTGCCTTCGACCACGAAGAGTCTGCCGGGATACCG
>QHXG01000393.1 GCA_003222845.1 Acidobacteriota bacterium
GTTCTTCAGTGGGAGGGCCAAATGTCTCAGATTCTTCAACAGTTGAGGGCGCACGTGAGTAAACGGAAGTTTGTTTTGTTGGGTCTTGCTCTCATGCTATTCACCGGCGGCGCGATAGCATCAGGACAGCAAACCAGAGGCGCGATTTCAGGCGTAGTTCACGATCCTGCGGGTGGAGTTGTTCCCGGTGCTGAGATCGTTGTGACCGCCACCGCGACTAACGTTTCCACCAAAACGACTAGCAACGAAAGCGGCGCTTTTGAGACTCCCTATCTCGCGCCCGGCACTTACACCGTGACCGCAACTGTCCGGGGATTCAAGAAGTTCTTGCAGCAAGGTGTGGTCATCAACGTCGGCAGCCGCGTGAACATCGACATTGGCTTGCAAGTTGGCGAAGTCTCCGAAGAAGTAGTCGTCACAGCCAATGCCCCGTTGCTCGACACGGCCTCAGGCAGCGGCTCGGCACTGTTAGATAGTCGAATCATTCGCAGCATGCCCCTGTTCGGCAATAGTGCGCTCCTTACGGTGCGCAGCCTGCCCGGCATTGATTGGACCGGTCAGCCGAATTACATTTCCCTACACTCGATTCAAGGCGCGTCGGTCATCAGCGCCGCGGGTGGCGCGGGCGGCACCGAGTTTACGCTTGACGGTATTCCCAACAGCGGCAGTAGTCGTCGCGCAGGCTATATCCCATCGACCGATTCAGTTGACGAGGTGCGGGTAAGTTCATCAGAATTCGACGCCCGTCAAGGTCATACCGCCGGCGCGGTCATAGACATGGTGACCAAGGGGGGCGGTAATGACTTTCACGGCACGCTTTCATGGATGCACTGGCAGCAGCGCTGGAACGGGACGCCAACCTTCACCAAGTCCAATATTGCTAACCAAATCAATGCGGCGTTAGCCAGCGGGAACACTACGCTGGCGGATCAATTGCGCCGGCAACCGCTCCAAGCCAGCGGTCACTCAAATAACTACTCGGGAACCATTGGTGGTCCCGTTTACTTCCCGCTTTTCGGCGAGGGTGGACCCACTCTGTTCAGGGGGAAAAACAAGCTCTTCTTTTTCTTCGCTTTTAATGGCTATCGCGAAAACAAATCGGAAGAGCCCACCAATATCAACCGCACGGTGCCAACCGCGGCGCACCGGCGAGGCGACTTTTCGGATCTCCTGCAATTCGGCTCGCAGTTTCAAATCTATGATCCACGGACGGCGCGTCTGGTGAATGGGCGGGTGGTGCGCGATCCGTTCCCGAACAATCAAGTCCCGATCTTGAATCCCATCTACAACGCGATTGCGAAGCTGTACCCGTTGCCCAACAACCCGGCCGCCGGTCCTAACAGTTCGAACAACTACCTCGCCTCTGCCGCGCCATTCGACTGGGACTACAAGGCTTTCCAGAACCGCATTGACTTCAAGATCTCCGCCACGAAGAAACTCACAGGTAAGTGGAGCTACAACAACTTTCTAGAGCAACGCGGCGACTATACTTACGAGACTGTGCCCGGACTTACCTCATCCCCCTTATCCCGCCGCAACCGGGCGGTTGGTCTCGACTACGTGCAGACGCTGAACTCGACGACGTCCATCCGGTTCACGGTCGCCTACAATCGATTTATCGATGGCGCTCAGTTGAACGCCACGCAGTTGTCATTCAGCCCTTCAAGCGTTGGGCTACCGGATTATATCGATGCGCACTCCAAGGGTCTTACCCGTCTGCCGAACATTAACTTTAGCGCCTACTCGAATTTGAGCGGCTCGTTTCCCGGCTTCACGCACGCGAGCGTCGCCTCTACGACGGGAGAACTCTCTAAATCATTTGGCCGTCATACTGTGCGCGCGGGCTACGAGTTCCGCATTAACTATCGCGCGTCTAATGGACCCGGTGAAACGTCAGGGTTGTTCAATTTCCGCAACAACTTTGTGCGCCCGTGCGATGCCAGTTCCAGCGCGCCTCCATGCAACCTCAATAACAGCGCGGCCGCCCTCGGACTTGAATGGGCCGCCTTCATGCTCGGGGTGCCAACCACGGTGTCGGTCGATACGAATAGCACGCTGTATATGACCAACCGGTTCGGCGGCGGCTACATTCAAGACGATTGGCGCTTCTCGCCAAAACTAACGCTCAATCTTGGTTTCCGCTATGAGCGTGAGAGTGGTTTCCGCGAACGCTTCGATCGCGGCCTCAGTCAGTTTGATCCCAACGCAGTGTTGCCGATTTCGGCGGCGGCGGAAGCGGCCTATGCGCTAAGTCCGCTTCCCGAACTGCCCTCTGGTCAATTTCATGTGCGGGGCGGTTCGTTGTACTTAGGGCAGAACGGAGCGCCAACCACCTTAAGCAAAGCGCAACCGGCGTACATGCCGCGCGTCGGATTTGCCTATCAATGGAACCCTAAGACCGTCTTCCGCGGAGGCTACGGCTTGTTCTACGACTCGAACAACGTGCTTAACTTTGGCTTGGACCAGTTCGGGTTCAGTCGCTCGACTGGGACGACCTTGACGAATAATAACGGCCTCACCTTGCTGAATACCAACCTGACGAGTGCCGCATGCCGCTCTAATCCGGCGAGCTGCCAGACCATCTTGAGCGACCCGTTCCCGGTGCGCGCGGATGGCACGCGCTTCAACGACCCGTTGGGCAATCAACTTGGCTTAATGGCGCGCGTCGGTCGTGGCTTTACCTTTGTCAATGGCGATTGGCCACGCGCCCGTCAACAGCGGTGGCGCGTTGGCATCGAACGGGAGCTAAGAAGCAATCTGGCCCTGGAAGTCGCTTATCTCGGCTCCTACACCGACCACATCCCGACGTTTTCTAATAGCGTTGATCCGGCAGATGTCGATATCACTAGACGCTTAGACTTTTTGCCGCAGCAATACTGGACTACCGGGCTCGTACCCAGGCCGGCTAATGACACATTCCTCAACACTACCTTTCCGAATCCTTTCAATATCGCTAACTTTGCGTTCCTGCAAACGCAGAACCCGGTGCTTTTCCAAGACATGTCGTCGAACTCTTTCTTTACCAACACCACCATCAGTCGTGCTCAGTTGCTCAGGGCGTTCCCCCAGATGAATGGCGTAACCATTGCGCGCGTGCCTGATGTCACATTGAAGTACCATCATCTGGAGATATCGTTGACGCAACGCTTCAGCCGGGGTGTCCAGTTCACGGCCTCTTACCAGTATGCCTCCAGCCAGATTCGCGACTTCAGACAGAATGAGTTCGACCGGGAAACTGTTTACCGGCAGAACCCCAAGTACCGTCCGCGCAGCTTGCGGCTGAACGGTCTTTTTGAGTTGCCGTTCGGTAAGGGTCATCAATTCTTCTCGCAGGGAGGCTTCTTTAGCAAACTCCTCGGCGGCTGGCAGGTCTCACCGATCTACTACCGGCAATCCGGGCGCACCGTCGACTGGGGGAACTTAATCTTTTTCGGGAATACGCATGACATAAAACTGCCGAAGGGGCAGCAAAGCGTTGATAACTGGTTCAATTGGCGTCTGTTCCCGCGCACGCCACGCGACTTCAGCACCGCCAATCCCCAGCCTTATCGTGATCGCATCAGGCAGATTGTGCCGCAGTGGTTCATGGACGCCATAGGGAAGACCTACGACAACGTGGTGCCAACCGACTTCGCGTTAGATACATTCCACACGCGCATCTTCCCTTCGCGCCTTAACTGGCTGCGCGGCGATATTATGTCGCAGCTGGATGTGAACATTCAGCGCTCCTTCCCGCTTACTGAGAGAACTAAGCTCGAATTCTCAGTTGACCTTATCAACGCCTTGAACACCCCGCAGTATGATCTCCCCAACGTTGACGTGACCAGCAGCAACTTTGGCAAGGTCACGGCGCAGTGGAACACGCCGCGCTGGATTCAGTTCAAGATGCGGTTACAGTTCTAAGCGGCTCGCGATGTCTGGCAAGAGCTTACACAGAACGAGCGAAGCTATCATCGAAGTGGTCGTTCGCCGTTCACCGCTACTGATTGAGTTCCGCAATGCGAAAACGCATCAGACAATCAACGCCGACGAGCGGCCGATGATGTACGACGCGCGCGGCGCAATGCGTCAGAAAATGTTCGATCCCGTCAGTGCGCCAGTAGGAAGTTATGATCCCGTCGCCCGAAGGTTTCGGTTTGTCGTCAAACCCTCTCTGAAAATGGCGCCGGTCACCGTAGCTGACAACGGCAGAGCCCGGCAAGTGTTTCTTCGATGAGTCTACCCGAAGATGAAAGCACATATCGCTCTTATATTTCTTCTCGCGGTTATTCCGTGTGTGCGAGCGCAGCAAATTGACTTGATCGCAAACAGCGACGGCCGCAAGACCATCAGCCTGGATGGGCAATGGCGAACCATTATCGATCCTTACGAAACCGGCTATTACGATTATCGTTATCAACCAAGCGCCAACGGCTATTTCCAAGACGCCAAGCCCAAGTCCAAAAGCGATCTGATCGAATATGACTTCGACACTTCTGAATCACTAAAGGTGCCAGGAGATTGGAATACTCAAGCAGAGCGCTTGCTGTTCTACGAAGGCACCATCTGGTACAAGAAATCTTTTGATTATCAACGAAAAGAGAACACTCGGCTCTTTGTTTACTTTGGCGCGGCAAACTACATCGCGGATGTTTATCTCAACGGCGAGAAGATTGGGCGACACGAGGGCGGATTCACGCCGTTCAATTTTGAAATAACCAAACTCGTTCGAGACACTGGCAATTTCCTGATTGTTAAAGTGGACAATCAGCGGCGGCGCGACGCGGTTCCGACACTGATCACGGATTGGTGGAACTATGGCGGACTCACTCGCCAGGTGAAGCTGATTGAGACGCCGGCTACATTCGTACAGGACTATTTTATCCAACTGCAAAAAGGCTCCCGCGAACGGATCAGCGGCTGGGTGAAATTGAATGGAAATAAGCTCAATCAAAAAGTACGGGTAGGATTTCCTGAAGCTCGGATTAGCAAGTCCTTTACTACGGATGCGAACGGGTTGGTGCAGATTACTTTCGATGCCGATCTGACGTTGTGGTCGTCGGACAGTCCCAAACTCTACGATGTGTTGATCGAAGCGGAGACGGATCAGGTGCAGGATGAGATTGGATTCCGCACGATTGAAACCAGGGGGACGGAAATCCTGCTGA
>QHXG01000394.1 GCA_003222845.1 Acidobacteriota bacterium
TCAAAAGGCGCATTGGGTATTTACCGGAAACGCCGCCGCTCTATCACGAGATGATCACTGACGAATACTTGTCATTTGTCGGCAAGCTAAAAGGTTTGTCGGGAGCCGAATTAACCAAACGCATCGAACATGTTTGCGAGCGCTGCGCCATCACGGATGTTAAGAAGAAGCAGCTCGGCAAGCTGTCGCGCGGGTATCGCCAGCGGGTCGGATTGGCCCAGGCTATCATTCACAATCCGGAGGTGTTGATTCTTGACGAACCCACCGCAGGTCTCGATCCGAAACAGATTAATGAAACGCGCGATCTGATCAAGGGCCTGGCCGGCGATCATACGATCATTCTCAGTACGCACATTCTCCCCGAAGTCGAGCAGACCTGTGAACAGGTCGTCATCATCAACAAAGGCAAGATCGTGGCTACGGATTCTGTCCGCAATTTGCGGAGTCGCGCTCGCGGCGGCGAAGCCGTAATCGTGGAAGTCGCCGGCGGCGATGGCGGACTCGAAACCGAAGACGTGCGCCAACGTTTGGCCCAGATTGCGGGAGTCAGCAATGTAACGCTTAAAGAGAGTCACGATGGCCACTACACATTCGAGATCGAAAGTGAGAAGGATTTCGTGCGCGGCGATCTGGCGCGCGCCGTGGTGGCTTCGGGGTGGGAACTCAACGAACTGCGGGCCACGGCGATGAGTCTTGAAGAGATCTTTCTGCAACTCACTCGCGAGGAAGCGGCGGTCAAGACTGAGAAGCCGGCGGCAGAAGAAGCGAAGAAAATTTAATCGTGTCTCGATCGTCGCGGGTTTGATTGGCGCGTTTTAGTTTTGGCCGTCTCTCATTCACACACGGCTTCAGCCGGGTGACTGGGATGAAGCCGCAAGAGTCCTATTAACCGTTTCAACGGTTTGTGTGGGCCGCTGAGCGCGAAATGACGGACGCAAAAACCGTTGAAACGGTTGATTAGTCATTTCAATCGCGGCTTGTGTCACCCGGTTAAAACCGTGTGTGAATGAGAACAGATTGTCGAGAGCAAATTACAACCATCATGAGAAACATTTTCATCATCTGTCGCAAAGAACTCCGCAGTTATTTCGTTTCGCCGATTGCGTATCTGCTGCTGATAATGTTCGCACTGATCTTCGGGTTCTTCTTTTGGAACTCGCTGGGCTACTTTGTGTTCATGGGCATGCAATCGCAAATGCGCGGTGAGCAGTTTCCAATGAACCTCAACGAGCAGATCGTGCGGCCGCTGCTATCAAATGTGGGTGTGATTGGATTGTTCTTCATTCCCTTAATCTCGATGCGTTTGTTTGCTGAAGAGAAGCGTAGCGGAACGATCGAGCTGCTTACCACTTCGCCGATTCGCGATATCGAAGTGATTATCGGCAAGTGGATGGCGGCTGTAGCTCTCTATGGTTGTCTCCTGCTCGTCACCGCGATCAATTTTGTCTTTCTCTTCAAGTACGGCAACCCGGATTGGAAGCCGTTGGCTATCGGTTATCTGGGGTTATTCCTGCAAGCCGGCAGTCTTCTAGCCATCGGCACGTTCATCTCCTCGATGACCAAAAATCAGATCATCGCCGGCGCGGTCACCTTTGGCGTTTGCATAATCCTTTGGGTGCTGGAATGGGTTAGCGGCTATGAAACTGCCACCTGGGCCAAGGTGCTCGCTTACATTTCGGTAATGGCGCACTACGAGTCCTTTGGCAAAGGCGTGCTCGACTTAAAGGATGCCATCTATTATGCGACCTTAATCTTCGTGGGATTGTTTCTCACGTCTCGATCTCTTGAATCGCTGCGCTGGAGGTCATAAATGAACACCGAGTTACTCAAGGCCAGACAGACGAAGTTCGCGGGCTACATCGCCGTTTACGTGGCGATAATTATCACCGCCGTGGTGGTGGTGAATGTGCTCGCGAATCGTTACGACAAATCGTATGACGGGACCGCAAACAAGCGCTACAGCCTTTCGGATCAGACCAGGAAGATCGTCAGAGAATTGAACCAGGACGCGACGATACGCTATTTCGATCAGAGCACCAGATACAATCAAGCGAAAGATATTCTGGATCAATATTCGAATCTCTCGCCTAAAATTCATATCGAATACGTCGATCCCGACAAGAGTCCTGAAGTTGCGCGCGCCGCCAGCATCAAGAATTACGGCGCGGTTGTCGTAGAGATTGGCGGCAAAAAGGAAGAGGCAAAGAGTCTGACGGAAGAAGGCATCACTGGTGCTTTCATTCGCGTTTTGAAAAATAAGACCCGCACGGTTTGTTTTGTGAGCGGCAGCGGCGAGCATCAGATCGATGATTCCGATCGCAACGGCTATTCGCGATTCAAGGAACTGCTCGGGAAAGATGAGTACGAATCGAAATCGATCAATCTGCTCCAGAAAGCTGAGATTCCAGCCGACTGCACGGTCATCGTGGTCGGTGGACCAACGAGCGATTACCAACAGCCGGAAGTCGACGCGATTAAGACATACGTCGAATCGGGGGGGCGGGCACTGTTTATGCTCGACGCGCCTCTGAAGCTGGGAAAATCAGAGATTACGGATAACGATGTGCTGGCAAAACAATTGGAGAATTGGGGAGTGACGCTGAACAAGGATCTGATTTTGGATCTGAATCCCGTCGGACAACTTGCCGGTCTCGGTCCGCAGGTCGCGCTGGTCTCGAGCTATGAGAGCCATCCAATCGTTAACGAGATGAAGGGCAACGCTACCGGTTTTCCGCTATCGCGGTCGATGGAGATCAAGAACGGCGACAAGACAACAGTTGAAAAGCTCTTTACTTCGTCTGAGACGAGTGTGGCGACCACGAATCTTAGTTCGCCGCAAATCGATCCGAACGATCCGAAAAACAAAAAGGGACCACTGACAATTGCGACTGCCGGTTCCTACAACACCGGCAAAGAGAATTCGCAAGGACGGTTTGTAGTAGTAGGCAGTTCGTCCTGGACGGCGAACTCGTTCATCAATTTCAACGGCAATCGTGATCTGGTTCTGAATACTATGAACTGGCTCTCGTCTGACGAAGATCTGATCTCGATTCGACCAAAGGAGCAAGATGATCGGCGGATCACGATGACGCAATCGCAGTTCAGTTGGGTGCGAATGACGAGTCAGTTTCTGCTGCCGCTGGTGGTGATTGTGTTCGGCGTTTCGGTGTGGTGGCGGAGGAGATAGGCAGATGAAGAATCGTGGACTTATCATCGCCGCTTTGGTTCTCGTCGCCTTGTTGGGCCTCCTTTACTGGTCCAACCATCATCCTCGAAGTGAGAACAGCAATGCGGCTTTGCCAACGCCCTCTGAACCCGCTCCCAACATTCTTACCCTCAACGAAGACGACGTTACCAAAATCGAACTGAAGAAGAAGGGCGGCGATCAAATCGTTATGGCGAAAGACAGCAATGGCAAATGGCAGATCACTTCGCCCAAATCCATGGGCATCGACGACTCCGCGATCTCCAGCATGTTGTCGACGCTCTCGTCGCTTAACTCCGAACGTTTAGTCGAAGAGCAGGCCGCTAACCTTGGCCAATATGGTCTCGGTGAACCGAAGCTCGAAGTCAACATCACCGATAAGAACAACAGCATGCGCAAACTGCTGGTTGGCGATGATACGCCAACGGGCAGTGGGGCCTACGCTCAGCTCGCCGGCGATCCGCGCGTGTTCACGATCGCGAGCTTCACCAAAACCAGCCTCGATAAAGGCTTGAACGATCTTCGCGACAAGCGATTGATCACCGCCGATGCGGACAAGATTACGCGCCTCGAACTGATCGTCAAACAGCAGACGATCGAGTTTAGTCGCGATAAAGAGCAGTGGCAGATTCTGAAACCCAAACCGCTGCGCGCGGACGGAGCGAAGGTAGACGAACTCCTGCGCAAGATCACCGAGGCCAAGATGGACCTGACTGCGGCGTCCACGGAGAGCCCCAGCCCATCTGCAACACCAAGCCCCGGCGCATCACCGAGCAAAGCCCCAACGCCTGCCACCAAGAACGACCCGGCCTCCGCTTTTGCATCAGGCTCCGAAATCGCGACTGCCAAGGTAACCACCGACTCGGGCACCCAGCAGATCGAAGTGCGCAAGAACAAGGACGATTATTACGCGAAGTCGAGCATCGCGGATGGCGTATTCAAAGTCGCAAGCGATCTGGGCCAGGCGCTCGATAAGAAGCTGGACGATTTTCGTAATAAGAAGGTTTTCGACTTTGGCCTGGCCGATCCGAGCAAGATCGAAATCCACAATGGATCGAAGACCTACGTCTTGAGCAAGAGCGGCGAAGACTGGTTGGCGGCGGATGGCAAGAAATACGAAAAGGCCGGCGTGGATGCCCTCATTAGCAAGCTGCGCGATCTACAAGCCACAGACTTTGCCGACTCCGGTTTCGGCGCGTCTGCCGTGCAAATAACAATCACGTCCGCTGATGGAAAGCGCGCTGAAAAAGTCTCACTCTCGAAAAGCGCCAAGAACACCTTGGCCCGCCGCGAGGGCGAATCTTCGCTCTACGTACTCGACGCGAACTCAATCGAGGATATCCAAAGGCTGCTGAGCGAACTCAAGAGTTAGTCAATAAACGATATTAGTACGGTAATGCATCGAAGCCGTGATAAATTATGCGGCGGAGGATGATCGATGACTCTGGAAATGCTAATAAGGTCGGAGCTCTGGACGAATTTTGAGAAACAGGCACGCAAACAAAAGAAGCAGCCGAGTGAATTGCTAGCGGAACTTTTGTGCGAGCACCTTGAGATTGCCGAAGATATTGCGCTCACGGAAGCCATGCGCCGCGAGGCCCGCAAGAGTGGTTACAAGGAAGCTGATGCGGTAAGGATCGTCCGCGAATATCGGGCGGAAAAGAGGAAAAAGCGTGCCGCCTCGTAAAGCTCGCGTGCCGGTCGTTCTGGATACGAATGTGATCGTTGGTTTTTTCTTAAGCAAGACACGACAGTCAGCCAACGCTCGCGTATTTGATTCATGGCTGATCACCCACAAGCTGCAGTTGATCGTCAGCCCGCCAATCATCGCAGAGTATCTGGAATTATTGGAACGGATTGGCATTGAAGTTGGCCGAATTGAAAGTTTTAGGCTAAGAATGGAGGCCGCGGGTACAGTTACGCGCGTCAAC
>QHXG01000395.1 GCA_003222845.1 Acidobacteriota bacterium
TATTCCTGCTGATCTAAGAGCACAGTGTAATCAGGCTTGGCAGATTTTCCTTCTCGCATTTTCTCATATTCAAAATCAACAAAGCCTTGCGAGCTCA
Source organism: Acidobacteriota bacterium (assembly GCA_003222845.1). Taxonomy (GTDB): domain Bacteria; phylum Acidobacteriota; class Blastocatellia; order Pyrinomonadales; family Pyrinomonadaceae; genus UBA11740. The sequence goes on from QHXG01000395.1 coordinate 98, forward strand.
GATACTTTTCAAATAACACTTCGCCACTCGTCTGAGGGTGTGGTGCTGTCTCTTTTTCTTGGGTATCGATAATCATGGTGCATTTTCAGTTTACCCAGCCGCGAAATAGCTAGTGTAGTGCGTCACAAATAAAGGAACAACGAGTCAAACGCATCGTGTAACCTTTTAAGGAGGTAGACATGATGCGAGTTGCAGCCGCAGTTGAACTTTCTGACGAACAACGGCAGCAGTTGGAGAAGCAAGCCCGAGCGCGCAGTGTAAGTGTGCGCTTGGCCCAACGGTCCAAAATGATTTTACAGGCCGCTGCTGGATTATCAGATTCGAGAATTGGCGTCGAGTTGGGCGTCAAGCGCCAGACCGTGGCCCGCTGGCGCAGTCGGTTCAATCGGCTGGGGCTGCCGGGGATCGAGAAAGATGCGCCGCGTCCTGGTCGCAAGCCGCAGATCTCCGCCAAACGAGTAAAGCAGATCGTCCGTATGACCACCCAGGAAAAGCCGAGCGACGCTACCCACTGGAGCACGCGCAGTATGGCCCATGTCGCTGGTATTAGCGAGGCTTCCGTCAGACGCATCTGGAAAAAGCATGGCCTCAAGCCGCACTTGTTGCGCCGCTTCAAGCTCAGCAAGGATCCCTTATTTGCCGAAAAGGTGGCCGACATCGTGGGTCTCTATCTGAATCCTCCCGAACACGCCTTAGTGCTTTCGGTGGATGAAAAAAGCCAGGTTCAAGCACTAGACCGCACCCAGCCGGGCCTGCCGCTGAAGAAAGGGCGGGCCGGCACCATGACTCATGACTACAAGCGCAACGGTACGACCACTTTGTTTGCTGCGCTCAACACGCTGAATGGAAAAGTCATTGCTACCTGCATGCCTCAACATCGTCACCAGGAGTGGTTGAAGTTCTTGCGTCTCATCGATAAATCAACGCCCAAACGCAAACAGCTTCACTTGATCATCGACAACTACTCACCGCACAAACATCCTGACGTAAAGGCCTGGCTCAAGAAACATAAACGGTTCCACATTCACTTCACTCCGACCAGTGCCTCTTGGCTCAACATGGTCGAGCGCTTTTTTAGAGACCTCACTCAGAAACAAATACGTCGCGGCTGCTTCGGCAACGTCGCCGAACTAATTGAGACAATCGAACACTACGTCGCTCAGCACAACTCCAACCCAAAGCCCTTTGTCTGGACCGCAAAGGCTTCGGATATTTTGGAGAAGGTCAAACGTGCTCGGGCGGCTTTTCATAAGTTATGATCTGTTTGACGCACTACACTAGCTAGGGCAGTCGGGACGACTGCGTACCCAGGCCGGTCGCTACCGCTCGTGGTTCTGTAACGCTATTCGAACTTGACGGAGACAAGCTTCGACACGCCCACTTCTTCCATCGTCACGCCATAAAGGGCGCGTGCCGTTTCCATCGTGCGCTTGTTATGCGTGATGACGATGAACTGCGTATTGGCCGCCATCGAAACCACTTTGTCGGTGAAGCGCCCGATGTTCGCTTCGTCAAGCGGCGCGTCGACCTCGTCGAGCAGACAGAAAGGAGACGGCCGATAATGAAAAATTCCCAGGACCAACGCCAAGGCAGCCATCGCTTTTTCACCACCTGAAAGTAGGAGCACATTTTGCAGACGTTTGCCCGGAGGCTGGGCGATAATGTCGATGCCGGATTCAAGTTCGTCGTCCGTATCGATCAAACTCATCTCGCCACGACCGCCGCCAAAGAGTTCCTTGAACAATTCGCTGAAGTTTTGATTGATCTTCTCAAACGCGTCGCGGAAGCGCTCGCGCGACCGACGCTTGATCTCGCGCAGAGCTTCCTCAGTAGCCGATATTCCACGGGTGATGTCGTCGCGCTGTGCAGTCAGAAACGCGAGGCGCTCGTCTGCTTCGGAAAGCTCTTCGAGGGCCATCATGTTTACGGCGCCAAAGTTTTCCAGACGGTCGCGTAGCTCTTCCAGGCGAGCTCGTTCCGCTTCGAGATCGAATTCACGATCGATAGTTACTTCGCGAGCGATCTCTTCCAGACTCTGGTTTAGTTCGTTCGCGCACGATTCGCGCACAAAGTTTACGCGCGCGAGGGCTTCGGCGCGTTGCACTTCGACGGCGGCGCGGGCGTCGCGGGCGACTGCCGCTTTCCGGTTTAACTCGGCCAGTTCGTTGGCCAGAATATCAGCGCGTTCGCGCGCTTCCGCTAATCGCAACGTGGCGTCACTAATCTGTTTTTCTTCGCACGCCCTTTCTTCTTCGACGGTTACGGCGAGGCGATCGATTTCGGCGATTGAATTCTTCAGTTCGTCGAGTCGGGTTTCAGCTTCAGTTAGTTCCAGTTGATGCCGCGCGATTCGCGAGGCAACTTCCTCACGCTCAATTTCCAGCCGGCGAAGATCCGACGCGGTCGAACGACGTCGCTCGGCGGCAGCGGCAGCTTCCGTTCGCTGCTGATTGAGGAGTTCGCTCTCCAACTCGGCATCGCGCCGAATGCCGGCCAGCACACTGACCGTCTGTTCGATTCTCTCCTGAGTTGCGCGCCGGTTTGCATCCGCAGTCTCGGCTTCGCTCAGAGTTTCCGCGAGTTTTTCCTCCAACTCGCGCCGTTCCTGCTGTAGCCGCACACTGTCATCGGCGACCACGCGCATGTGGCGCTCCGCTCGCTCAACATCCTGTTGCAGAGTTCCCGCAGTCATCTCAAGGGCTAACAGCTCACGTTCTTCACGGGCAATCGAAGCATTCAGCAACATGACTGTTTCTTCGAGACCGGTAAGATGCGAGCGCGCATCTTTGACCGCTACTTCGGCAACGGCGAGTTGCGCACCAAACTCGTTGACATGGGATTCCAGCTCGCGCAGCTCGCGTTTGAAAGTCAGAAGGCCCGCGCCTTCTTCCAGCGCCCGCCCATTGCCCGCGTTAACGAATTGCCCGCCCGTGACCCAGTCGCCCTCGATCGTCACGAACATATCGCTCGTCGCCAGCGATAATCCGACCGCATCGTCGAGCGTATCCACAATGCGCGCGTTCATTCTCTCCGGCATTGTTCTCTCAAGCACGTCGAGCAATTCACGAGATGCGTTTAGAATGTCGCCAATGCGCGGTCCATCGATGCCAACCGGGATGTATTCCTGACGTTTGGCTCCGGTTGCGATCCCGGTCCAGGTCATCAGATCAACTTCATCGCTTCCCCCGTGCAGTCCAGTAACCAGGAATGTGGCTCGGCCAGCGTGATTATTCTTCAACCAATGCGCGGCGCGGATCGCATCGTCAGGGGTCGGAACCAGAATCGACTGGAGCGAAGATCCAAACGCGCCTTCGACTGCGCGTTCCCATCGCTCATCGACCCGAATTGTGTCAGCCAACGTGCCGATCAAGTGGAAGTCTTCTGTTTCATTAACTGAGAAAGCTTCCTGCACTGCCAGAGAATAATGGGCGCGTCGCTGATCCAGTTCTTTGAAGCTTTCCAGACGGTGCAGCGAACGTGAGTATTCGTCGCGCACGCGAGTTTGTTCAGCGTCAGTGTCGGAGACTCGTTCGTGGCCTTCGATGACGGCTCTAACTGCCGTTTCGCGCTCATTGGTTAGTCTCCCGAGTTTTTCGCGCGCGGCTGATATTTGCTGATTGAGTCTTTGCTTCTCGGCCGTTCGCTCGGCATGAGCCGAGGCCGCGCGTTCGCCTTCGCGCGCTAAACCTTCAGCCTGTTGAGCCAGCTTCTCCAGCGCGTTCTCAAGCTGCCGCCTTAATTCGTTAAGCCGCTCGGATGCCGCCGTGTGAGTGAGCAACTCAATACGCGCGATTTCGATCTCGTTTTCGCCCTGCGCCACCAGCGCCTGCTTCTGCGCATACGCCCCTTCGGCAGACCGCAACTCCGCAGTCGCCTTTTCATTCTCTGCGCTCAGTTGGGCATCAAGCTGGCGCACTCGTTCCAGCTCAGACTCAAAAACCGATCGACGTTCGTTGAGCGCTTCGACTTCTCGTTCAATCTCGGCGCGACGTTTCAAGAGCGTTTCGATCTGCTCTTCCTGATAGACACGTTCGCGGATTCGCCGATCGCGCTGCAAGGCGGCATCGGCAATGGCCGCACGCACCTGCGCCAACCCGTCTTCGAGAGTACGCGCGTTTTGGGTTGCCGCACGGCCCGCTTCATCGCGTTCCGAGAGTTCGGTCGCTAACCGTTGATCTTCTTCCGTGGCATTCGCCAGTTGCGCCTGCGTCTCTTCCAGTAATGTCTTGAGATTGATTTCTTCGGCAACATACACGCGCCGCAGTAGTTCACGCAGTTCTTCGCGCTGGATTCGATAACGGCGCGCCTTCGCCGCCTGGCGGCGCAGACTATTTACCTGTCGCTCGATTTCGGAAATTATGTCCGAAACGCGGCTGAGATTTGCGCGTGCCGATTCCAAACGCGCTTCCGCGGCGCGTTGCCGCACGCGAAACTTGGTGATGCCGGCTGCTTCTTCGATGATCGTGCGACGATCCATCGGCTTCGCCGAAAGGATCTGGCCGATGCGGCCCTGCTCGATGATGGCGTAATGGCCCCCCGACAACCCGGTCCCGGAAAAAAGATCCTGAATGTCGCGGAGACGACAAGGACGATCGTTCAGCAGATACTCGCTCTCGCCAGAGCGGTAAAGGCGACGCGTAACTGAGACGGCTTCACCGGGAGCAAACTCAAGCGCCAGATTGCGTCGACGCCAGTGACGGTGATGATGTGCTTTTGATTTTGATTCGGGGGCGGTGTCGGAACCGCGAGCGGACCGGGGTCCCCAAGCGGGCAGCCCGCTTGGGGTGGTGGATGCGACCGGACCCTCCGATTGCTGATTGCCGATCGCTGATTGCTGATTTAGAGCACACGATGAGACTTCTAATCCGACATCCGAACTCCCCAATCCGAAATCCGAGGGTCCGGTCGCTACCGCTCGCGGTTCTGACACGGGCTCCGGTTCTGACGCGGGCTCCACTTCTTCAAAAACCGCAGCGTGCTCATCGATTTGTTCCAGCGTGGAATCGATGTCTTCGA
>QHXG01000396.1 GCA_003222845.1 Acidobacteriota bacterium
CCTGACCGCGAGCGAGCATGGCTAACCATCGCCGCTCGGTTCCGCCTTTCATGATCGTTCTCAATAACCAAATCCCGCCGCCCAGCACCGCGATGAGCAGGACAATGAATATCGGTGCCGATAGTAGCAGCCACGGCCAGCCTCGTACTTGATCCCGCGAACCTGGTCCTGGAAAGGCCGGCGACCGAGGCGTTGTCGGATGCGCGCGAGACTCAATTGTGTCGGCAGCTCTCTCTGGATGAATCAATACCTCGGTCGATTGAGAATCGCCGCTGTGGCGAGCAGGTATGCGTTGCGTCGCTTGAGGATCAAGAGCGGCAGAAAGAATCGAGCCATCATCCAAACAGAATCTCAACGTGTCGTCCGCATAAGTACGATTACAGGTAGGGCACTTCTTCATTTCTTGTCCCGAGAAAAGCAGCGCGGCGAGAATGGTATTCCGCCAATCGCTCTTCTATAACAGATGCGGTCATCGGAGAGCAATTTGATTTTGCTTTAGTGTATCGGCGCCATGTGATAGAGTGCTCGACCCGAAGCAGTTCGACAGCTTGCACCGGTTGAAAAATGCGTACCAGCACTGCACGTTTTTCTTCAATCCTGAGCGCGAAAGCAATCCTCGCGGGATCGCTGCTCTGTGCGATCCTCTCGGTAAGCGTTCCCATCGCATCAGTATCCGCGGACTCTATTTGCAGGCTCGCCTGTTGTGCGGGGCACGCGGCGCATGTAGCCGGCTCTTGCATGAATGGGTCTTGTCATGCGGCTGTTCGTAGCAGGAAAGCAGTCTACACTCGCCGCAGATTCACGCAAACATCGGAAGCATTTTGCGGTCTGTCCCGCAGAGGAAGTTTGATAGCGATTCCCAAGGTCGCGAAAATCGTAAGCAGAACATCACGGAACGAGTCCGCTCGACCGAAAGGATCGGCGGCGGCTTTGATAGGTCGAGGTACGCCGGATTGCAGCCCTTGTGCCTCAGGTTGCGCCAGTCTCAACCGGCAACGCAATTCGGCTTCGGCGACTGACGCGGAACACCTGCCGCTTCCTACCAACATCTGTTTTGGAAACCTTCGTGAAGATTTCGCGCGCGCGCGCGATGCGTTAGCCCGGCGCTATGCGGCCCGTGGACCTCCAGTCTTGTTCTCCTGATTTCAACGTAAAAGATTTTTGAGTGTGCCGTCCGATTGGGCGTGGCTTTTCGGTACCTGATTGTGGATGGTTGTTGAGCATTCGTCGATCCTTATTCGATCGGCGCCACTAGACTTCTTGAATGTCAAAACTTGAATGCCTTTGAATCAAGTTTGGAGACAAGTCGGCTTTTTCGTTTAGTGGCGAACCGCAACGCGGTTGCGGCCTCCAGCCTAGGGTTGCCGATTCGGCTACCCTAGGTAACGAGTTTCGTGGATTCCCAACCGCAAGGCGGTTGCGCCCGGTTTTGATTCGTCGAGGAAATGGCCCAACCGCTTTGCGGTTGAATACTTTTTCATCCGTGATCCCAGGGTAGCCGAAACGGCAACCCTAGGCTGGAGGCCACAACCGCGTCGCGGTTAAGAATTGACCGGGACCATAGTTCAGGCTTTCGGTCTGAGGCAAAAGCCTCGCAAGACCTTCAGAAGAAAGAAGAATCCACATGAAACACAAGACGGCTCTCGTTCGTCGTGCGCAAGCTTTACGCCTGTCGATATGCGCGATGCTTGTTCTTCTCTGCGCCGGTCAATCTCGCGCCTCAGTCTTCGGCGATGTGCGCGGGATTGTATTCGATCCACAGCACGGGGCCATTGCGGGAGCAAACCTTCGACTGCGCTCGAAGTCTTCCGATTTCGTGCAAGACATGCAGAGCGCTCTCACGGGTGAATTCCTTTTTCGCGCGATTCCGATCGGGGAATATACGCTTACGATCGAAGCCAAAGGTTTTAAATCGATCGAACAGTCGCTGACGGTCATCTCCGGAAATGCCCCCGTGCTTCATTTCTTTATGACAATCGCGCCCGTGTCACAGCGCGTTGACGTCGTAGAAGACCCCGAAGCACCGCGGACGGACTCGCCTACGCCTACCTCACTAATTCCCCGGCAGGAAATCTCTCAGACTCCCGGATCGGATCGCACTAACAGTCTCGCATTCATAACTAACTTCGTTCCCGGTTCTTATCTGACCCACAATCAATTGCATGTTCGCGGCGGGCATCAGGTGACTTGGCTCATCGATGGCGTGCCGGTGCCGAACACGAACATCGCGGACACGGTCGGCGCGCAATTTGATCCGAAGGACATCGACTATCTCGAAATTCAACGTGGCAGTTATTCTTCGGAACTCGGCGATCGCACTTACGCGATGTTGAATGTGGTGCCGCGCAGCGGTTTCGAGCGAAAACGCGAGGGTGAGTTGCTGCTGACATATGGAAATTTTCACCAGACGAACGATCAATTGAGCTTCGGCAGCCACACGAAACGCTTCGCTTATTACAGCAGCGTAAATTTTAGTCGCAGTGATTACGGCTTGCAGACGCCGACCGTTCTGGTGCTCCACGACCAGACCAACGGTCTGGGCGGCTTTACCTCGCTGATTTTCAATCTGCACCCAAAAGACCAGTTGCGTCTGGTTACCGGAGCGCGAAGAGATTTCTTTCAAGTACCGAACGATCGCGACGCGCAGGACACAGGCGTTCGCGACGTGCAGCGTGAGGCCGATGCGTTCGCAAATTTTTCCTGGGTACATACCTTCAACGCCAAGGCCTTGCTGACTGTCTCTCCGTTCTATCACTTCAATCGGGCGGACTTTATTGGTGGGCCATTCAATACGCCCGTGCGGGCCAGGAATCGGCGGGCCTCGAATTATGCCGGAGCGCAGGCGACGCTCAGCATTCTGACGCGGCAGCATAACATCAAAGCAGGCTTCTTCGGATTTTCCCAACGTGATTCGAATCTCTTTGCCATTCAAGGCGAGGATGCTAACGGCGCGCCGATTAGCCTGACGCAGAAACAGAAGCCAAGCGGCAATCTGGAAGCTGTCTTTGCCGAAGATCAATTCAAGCCGCTGGACTGGTTGACACTGACCGGTGGCGTGCGCTTCACGAGGTTTCAGGGTGCACTAACGGAAACCGCGACCAGCCCGCGCGCCGGTGTGGCTATTCGCATTCCGCGTTTGAATTGGGTCTTGCATGGATTCTATGGACGTTACTATCAGGCGCCGCCGCTGGCGACACTTTCGGGACCCCTGCTTGAATTAGCAATCAGGCAGGGTTTTGGTTTCACGCCGTTGCGCGGCGAACGCGACGAAGAACATCAGTTTGGAATCTCGATTCCCGTGCGCGGATGGATAATCGAATCAGATTATTTCCGCACCGGCGTAAGGAATTTTTTCGATCACAACCCGCTGGGCAACTCGAATATTTTCTTTCCCCTGACTATTGCCCGGGCGCGCATCAGAGCATTCGAAGTTACGGCGCGCTCGCCGCTGTTGTTTGGCCGGGGCCGATTTCATCTGGCTTATTCGCGGCAGAAAATCGAAGGGCAGGGCGCGGTCACTGGCGGCCTGACTGACTTCACGCCGCCCGCGGATTTCTTTCTGCTCGATCACGATCAGCGCCACACACTCAGCACCGGTCTCGTAATCAATCTGCCGAGTCGCGCGTTTGCCTCCGCGACTATTCGTTACGGCTCAGGATTTCTGGATGGCGACAATTCTCCTAACCATCTACCTGGCCACACGCTTTTTGATTTATCTTTCGGCAAGAACTTCGGCGAGGATTGGCTGGTAGCAATTCAATCAGTGAACGTTGCAAATCGTCGCTTTCTGCTCGACAACAGCAACACGTTTGGCGGCACACACTTCGTCGAACCGCGACAGGTTTACGTCGAAGTGAAATATCGGTTTCATTATTAATCGGTGCACATTTTCCGCGACAGTCCTTCGTCAAGCGTTCCGTCTTGTGTTACAAGTTCTAGCGGCGATGGAGTCCGCCATTAAATGCCTGCGTGCTGATGACTCCTACCAAATTTTTCAGAGTTCATCGACGTGGGCAAATTACTTTTGGCTGGACTGGGCGGGTTCATCGGCTCGGCTTTGCGCTATGCAGTCGCCGGATACGTGCAGTATCGCAGCCGGAGCATTTATTTTCCCTACGGCACTTTGGCCGTAAATCTCATCGGCTGTTTTGTAATTGGCTTTCTCTCACAACTCTCGGAAACACGTGGCGTCTTTACGGCTGAGGCGCGCACGCTGATCTTCATTGGCGTCCTGGGAGGATTCACAACTTTCTCAGCTTTCGGCAACGAGACTTTGAACCTCTGGCGCGACGGCGAGAATGCGCTTGCCATGGCCAATATCGCTGCGCACCTCGTGCTCTGCCTGGCCGCAGTGTGGCTGAGCCGAGCGCTCGCTTATGAAATTTGGAGATAACATGTAGCGCAAGCTGCCAGCTTGCGTTATTGATGGAGGTGATGACCAGTCATGATGCTTCCTGCGGAAGGTTTTCTACTACGTATTTTCATTGGCGAAAGCGACCGCCACAACGGCAAGCTGCTTTATGAGTGGATCGTGATTAAGGCGCGCGAAGAAGGATTGGCCGGAGCCACCGTGATGCGCGGCATGATGGGCTTTGGCGCGCACAGCCGCATGCATACTTTCAAGATCGAGCGACTATCACAAGACCTCCCAATCATCATCGAGATCGTGGACACCCGCGAGAAGCTCGAGAAGTTTCTGGCATTGATAGACAACGAAATCGAAGAAGGCATGGCGACGCTTGAGAAAGCGCAAATTCATTTTTATCGGAGCGGAAAAAAGTGAAGTCGGCACTTCTCGTCAGCGGGTGGGTGGGTCATCGAGTCAGTTCCACAGTGTACTCTTCCGTCCTAAAAGGTCGAAAGCCCCGCTTCAGATAATTCGGCATTGCGGCTTGGTCATCTAGCGTGCAGGTATGCAGCCAGACTCGATTCGCGCCATCGGCCCAAGCTTGTTCGGTAGCAGACGTCAGCAAGTGCTTACCGAAACCGCGGCCGATGAATTCCGGTAACAGACCGAAGTAAGCAATCTCTGTCGAGCCATCTTCGCAGCGTCGCAGCTCGAAATAACCCGCCGGAGCTTCGTCATAAGTCATCAGCCATAAAGAAATCTCTGGCTGGTTAAGGTGCGCCGCCATTTCTTCGTCCGTCCACGGCAGGCGATCGATCCAGTGATAATTCTTGCCTACCTCAACGTAGAGATGGCGGTAGAAGGAAGGCGCGCAATCTTGCAATTGCTCAATTTGCATTCGCGGATCGTCAGAGTGCGTGGGCTGTAAATCGGAGTGGTCCCGCATCTCGAGATAGGTGCGCGTAACTTCGATGGTTGTCATCAGAACTGCATTTCAATGAAAGACATCAAAACGATAATAGGAAGCGGGGGCAAGCCACCCTTCCAGACCTATGAGATGGCTTAG
>QHXG01000226.1 GCA_003222845.1 Acidobacteriota bacterium
TCCGCGCCAACGAATGTCACGCGCATCACCCTGAATCGCGGCGGGAATCAAATCCCGAAGCGGCAAACCACTCCAGTCGATCGGCGGCAAACGCATGATCGACACTTCCATGTGAATATCGTCATCAGGGGGTTGACGATCGTGAAAGTTAATGGAGTTTTCGCCGGGAATCACGACCCAATCTTCCGGATAGTCGAGCCGCAACGCGCCGCGATCGGCAACAAAGATCTTGCAACCGGGCTTGGCGCGCCAAGTATGATCTTCCCGCAGCGTTAGTTCTTCCTTGAGCCAGTCAGCCATTAATTTGGATTGTATTATACTTGAATCGGACTTAGTGTCCGAAAAGGTTTACCTTGTCGCTCGAGACAAGACAAGCTGAAGCTTATCTGACATTCTCTTATTTATGGCATTCAATGAAACTGTCTTTGTCACTGGATTTCCTGGCTTCCTGGCTACTCGTCTCGTGAGGCGATTGGCTGCGGAAGGCGCGCGATTCATTTTACTGACCCTTCCGCAATTTATTGGCCTCGCGCAACTCGAAGCAGGACAAATCGCTGGTGAGAGAGGAGCCGAGGCGAATAACTTCCGCATCATCGAAGGCGATATCACCAAGCCCGATCTGGGACTCTCGACAAATGAATTGGAAAGGGCGCGCCGTGAGACGACTACTATTTTTCATCTGGCGGCAGTTTATGATCTCGCGGTGGACAGCGCCGTTGCTGCGCATGTGAATGTCGAAGGCACCCTGAACATTAACAACTTCGCGAAGTCGATCGAAAACTTACGGCGCTATCATTACATCTCGACTTGTTATGTCGCTGGTAAGTGCGAAGGCCTGATTATGGAAACCGAGTTACATCACGAAGCGGGCTTCCGCAATCATTATGAAGAGACGAAGTATCTGGCCGAGCTGGAAGTAAACACTTTGAAGACCGAATTGCCGATTACCATTCATCGTCCGGCAGTCGTGTGTGGCGATTCGCGCACGGGTGAAACCGCAAAGTACGACGGCATTTATTATCTGATTCATTACCTGCGCAAATGGCCCGGCGGGCTGACGCTGCTGAACATTGGGAATCGTGACGTGTGTTTGAATCTAGTGCCCGTTGATTTTGTAATCGAGGCGATGGTGGCGCTGGCGACGGATGACCGCGCGATTGGCGCCACGGTGCAGCTCGCCGATCCGGCGCCACTCACGACCCACGAATTGTTTGACGAGATCTCAAAAGCAATCGGAGGGCGAGATTCGTTCGCTACGGTTCCAGCAGGCATTGTCTATCCGGTGCTGAGGCTGCCATTCGCGCCAAAGATAACCGGCCTGCCGCATTCAGCCGTGCCTTATTTCTTTCTCGATCAGACTTACGACACGACGCGGGCGCGCGAGTTGCTACGGCCTCATGGCATTAAATGTCCGAGGTTTCCTGATTACGTGGAAGCTTTGGTGAACTTCGTCGCGGAACATCCAACGCTGGGCTGATGGTCTTTGGTCTTTGGTTTTTGGTCTTTGACAAAGACCCAAGACCCAAGACCCAAGACCAAAAGCCTACGGCCCCAGCCGTTCGATTATCCAGGATCCATTCTGCTGCAATCGATATCGCAAACGATCGTGCAGGCGGTTCTCGCGGCCCTGCCAAAACTCGATCGTCGTTGGCTTGAGTCGATAACCGCCCCAATGCGGTGGACGCGGAACGTTGTCGCCGAACTTCCAACCGAATTCCTCGAACCGCTTTTCAAGTTCTGCGCGGCTCTCAAATACCTCACTTTGCTTCGAAGCCCAGGCTCCAATCTTGCTTCCCAGCGGTCGCGAGTGAAAGTATTGGTCCGACTCTTCGTCGGACGCTTTTTCCACTGAGCCTTCGATTCGTACTTGGCGCCAAACCGGCGACCAGTAGAAGAGCAGACAGGCGCGCTCGTTTTCGGTCAGTTCTATTCCTTTGCGACTGCTGTAGTTGGTGTAGAAGACAAAGCCGCGATCATCGAAGCTCTTCATGAGCACTATGCGCGCGCAGGGCGAGCCGTCCCTGGCGGCGGTGGCGAGGGTCATCGAAATCGCATCCTGTTCCGAGACTCCGTTCGCGCTTAGATCCTGGTACCACTTCTCGAATTGACGGATTGGATTTGGATCAGCGGTGGCTTTTGTTAGATCTGAAGGTGCATCAGTCATGTGGCGCAGTCATGCGATAGTCAGGATTTAATCGGCAGAGCCTTCGGCTTCTTCTTTTTTCTTGGTCCACATGCCCGCGATCTGATGTGCTTCGGCGAGTGTTAGATTGTCGTAGATATCAGCGCTGTCTTTGACGACGCCATTTTCAAGTTCCGCGACTTCCCAATCAGGCGCTTCGGGATCGGTACCGGCTTTGCCCGCCGAAACTCGAATTTCATAAGAGACGTTAGGGTTTTCTTCCATCATTGAAGATTCATCCTCTTTTAATTAGGCGGACTTTACCGTTCAAGTCCGATCGAAGTTAAGAGCGTCGCAATTATGACTTACCGAAGTAACAGCCCGCAACCGTTTACGATATCATCTGACTTGTTGATTTGAAGCTATGAAAGATCGATTAAGAAGACAGCCAAAGGAGAAGGCCTTGCCGCTAGTTGCAATCATTGGCCGGCCCAACGTCGGCAAGTCGACTCTGTTCAATCGGCTGATCGGCGAGCGGCGCGCGATTGTCGGCGACGAGCCCGGCATTACGCGCGATCGCATCTATGGTGAAGCGAACTGGCGGGCGCAGCGATTCGCGCTGGTGGATACGGGCGGTATTGTGCCCGATGACGAGGCGGTGATTCCGGCAAACATTCTTAAGCAGGCGAGCTTTGCAATTGATGACGCGCAGGCGCTGATCTGGGTCGTCGACGCGCGCAAAGGCATTACGCCATTGGATGAAGAACTCGCGCGGCTGTTGCGTTCTACCGGAAAGCGGGTGTTGACGGCGGCGAACAAAGCCGATGCTACGCATTGGGAAAGCGACGCCGGAGAATTTCATCGCTTTGGGTTTGCCGAAGTGTTTCCCATTTCGGCCGAGCATGGCAATGGCATCGGCGAGATGCTCGATGCGCTGGTCGGCGACGGGAGTTGGCAACTTGCGACGGAAGAGACCGGCAAGGATGCCGGTGAACCGCAGGCAGGGATGCCTGCGCTCCGTTTGGCTATCGTCGGCCGACCGAACGTCGGCAAATCATCTTTGCTCAACCGACTATTGGGTGAAGAGCGGGCAATTGTTTCGCCGGTTGCCGGCACTACGCGCGACAGTGTAGATACTCTGCTCAAAACTTCAGAGCAGACTTTTCGCATCATCGATACTGCGGGCATCAGGCGCAAAGGTAAAACGCTGGCGATGGCCGAAAAACTTTCGGTGGTGATGGCGCGCAAGAGTCTGCAACGGGCTGACGTGGCGATAGTTCTGCTTGATGCAGAGCAGGGAATCGCAGCGCTTGATGCAGCAATTGCCGGTTATGCCGTCGAAGCAGGCTGTTCGATTATTCTGGCAATTAATAAATGGGACACGCTTGAAGATAAAAAGACGGGCACGGCGGCGGCGTTCGAACGCGAGATGCGCGAGCACATGAAGTTTCTCAGTTGGGCCTCGGTGGTGACGATTTCAGCGTTGAGCGGCCAACGCGTGCAGAAACTTCTGCCGCTGGCGATGAAAGCCAACGAAGCTCGCAACGTGCGCGTTCCAACGTCTCGTTTGAATGAATTCTTTGAAAGAGAAATCAGACAGCGAAGCGGTATTACCGCGGCAAAGACTTACAAAGATTCGCGCTTGCATGTGCAGTACATTACTCAGATTAGCGTGCGCCCGCCGGCGTTCGTCATTTTCACCGCTGGCGGCAAAGCCGGTCTGCATTTTTCTTTTCTGCGGCATCTCGAGAATCGCCTGCGAGACGAGTTCGGTTTCTTTGCCACACCGATCAGAATAATTGAAAGGCATAAATCGAAAGGCAGGAAGTGAAAGCCCGAGTACAAGTTTGTAGATGCGGAGTGTCAGAACCGCGAGCGGTAGCGACCGGATCATTTGTCATTTTCCATTTAGCATTTTTCATTTCCCCATTGTTGGACAAGGTGCGATGACAAATGAATCCTCCAAATGGCCAATGGTAAATGGAAAATGGAAAATGATCCGGTCGCTACCGCTCGCGGTTCTGACGCTGAAGAGTTCAACCGACGTCAGCATTCTAGCGACTGTTTGGCGGGAATACTTCGGTTAAGTAGAGAGAATTGAGTAAGGCCATCGATTTCAAAGTTGAGTCCCGCGAAGGTGAGGCGCGGATGGGAGTGCTGACGACGCGCCGTGGTGTGATCGAAACTCCGGTATTCATGCCGGTGGGCACCGCGGGAACGGTGAAGGGAATTCGATTTGAAGCGTTGGAGTCAGCCGAACTCGATGCGCGGATCATTCTCGGAAACACTTATCATCTTTGGTTGCGTCCCGGGATTGAAACGATCAAGGCGTGCGGAGGCCTGCACGAGTTCATTGGCTGGGAGCGCGCGATGCTTACGGATTCCGGCGGGTTTCAAGTTTGGAGTCTGGGAGCGTTACGCAAGATCACCGAAGAGGGTACGGAGTTTCGCTCGCATGTAGATGGGGCACTTTGTTTCCTGTCGCCGGAGATTTCGATGGAAGTTCAGGAGGCGTTGGACGCTGAGATCGCAATGGCTTTTGATGAATGCGCGCCAGGAAAAGCGACAAACGAAGAGGCGCGACGCAGCATGGAGCTAACGCTGCGTTGGGCTAAGCGATCGAAGAAAGCGTTTGAGAAACTGCAGAGTGTCAGAACCGCGAGCGGTAGCGACCGGTTTGTCGCAGAGGAAAGCAGAGCCGATCCGCAGGCGGGCGGGACGCCCGCGCTCCCACTTGGGCAGGCCCTATTTGGAATCGTTCAAGGTGCGGGTCATTTTGATCTTAGGCGCGAGAGTTTGGAGCGCACGGTTGAAATTGGATTCGACGGTTATGCCATCGGCGGACTTAGTGTCGGCGAGGAAAAAAGCGTGATGCTGGATGTAATTGAAGATGTCGCGCCGCGAATGCCGGCGGACAAGCCGCGTTATTTGATGGGAGTCGGCACGCCCGAAGACTTGATCGAAGCCGTCGCCCGCGGCGTGGACATGTTCGATTGCGTGCTGCCCACGCGCAACGGACGTAATGGCCAGGCTTTCACCTCGCGAGGAAAGCTGAACATCAAGAACGCTCAATATGTCGTGGATCAGCAGCCGCTCGATGAGGACTGCGGATGTTCAGTCTGTCACCGGCATTCACGCGCATTTCTGCGGCATCTTTATCTTTCCGGCGAGATGCTTGGCGGCATTCTTTTGACGCATCACAATCTGGCGTTCTTCCTTGACACCATGCGACGTGTCAGGCAAGCTATCCGTTCTGGTCAATTCGCGAATTTTCGGCGAGAGTACACTGAGCAGATAGGCTCGGGATGGGGATAAACGCGCGTCCTTAATTGAGGCTTGATTCCCCCTGGTCTGACAACTTCCGTTATGTTCTTGTTTCTGTTTCAAGGCGGCATTGGTGGACTAGGCGGCGCGCTTGTTCCAATGCTCTTAATTTTTGGCGTCTTCTATTTGCTCTTAATACGCCCTCAACAGAAAAAACAGCGACAGCTTCAGGCGACCATCGCAGAGTTGAAAGCCGGCGACAAAGTGGTTACTACGGGTGGAGTCATCGGAGTGATCACGGCCGTCCGCGATACGAGTTTTTTGATCAGGAGTGCGGACAAGTCAATTCTCGAAATTGCGCGTTCCGCCGTGGCCGGAGTTGACTCGGAAGAGAAGAAGTAGGACTGACTTTAGTGGCAGATGCTCCCTCTCCCTTTGGGAGTGGCCGGGGTGAGGGCATAGCAGAGCGGTGTAAGAATTCAACTTCTCGTTTCTTAGCTTTGCGGATGGGGAATGAGAGGACTAAAAAAAGTGGTTGGCGTCGCTAAGCCCTCACCCTAACCTTCTCCCAAAGGGAGAGGGAACGTTTGGAAGTTGGAGAGTTTAGTCTGTGAGCGGCTAATGAGAAGGTGAACACAGACTGAGGTCCGTGCTATTCGGTTATGAAGAAGAAGAACTTACTCCAGCGATCGATAATCATCGGCATCGTCACGGTTCTGGGCATTTACATTGTGATTGGACCGCACGGCCGCCGGCCTCACTTCAAAGACTTCACCTGGTCGGGGATTAAGTCCACGCTGGCGCAAAACATTTCTCTCGGTCTCGACCTCAAAGGCGGATCGCATCTAGTCATGCGCGTTAAGGTCGAAGATTATTTGAAGCGCCTCACTGAAGACAGCGCCACCGCAGCCCAAAATGCCGCGAAGGATGCCGGTTTCGATGTGAAAGACGCGCGCGCAGATACTGCGGGCGGTAATTATCGCGTGTCTCTGCAAGTCGGAGATCCATCCAAGATCAAAGACATTCGCGACGCGGTAGAAAAGAAAGTCGATCTGAGCGATCGAGCCGGTTGGTCGTTTTCTTCTTCAGGAAACACGGTCTCGTGGACACTGAAGGGAGCGACGCAGGTCGCGCTCGGCGAATCGGCCACTGATCAGGCGATGAAGATCGTCGACAGTCGCATCAACGCGATTGGCGTCGCCGAGCCGACGCTGGCGCGTCATGGAGGGCAGAATTCCCACGAGATCCTTCTGCAAATGCCCGGTGTGCAAGACCCGGAGCACGTGAAGCAATTGCTGGCCGGTCAATCGCATCTGGAACTTGTCCACGTTATCAGTCCACCGAGCCCCGCGCCCTCGCAAACCTATTCGACTAAGGAAGAAGCAATCGCTTCTCTGAACAGCGGTGGGAATATTCCCACGAATCGGCGCGTGCTCGCATACACGGAACGTGCTGAACTGGCAACGCAGGAACCAAATGCCAAAGCTGCGCCCCCAAAGAAATGGGTCGTGGTTGAATCGCCGGCAATTATCGATGGCGCTGAGTTGCGAACTGCTGCCGCAAATCCTGCCCGTGCCGGCGGCGAAGAATATGAGATTAGTTTCTCTCTCAAGAAATCCGGAGCGGACAAATTCGGCGCCTGGACCGGCGCCAATATTAACGAATATATGGGCGTTGTCCTCAACGACGAAGTCAAATCGATCGCCTTCATCAAGGGTCAGATTTTCGATCAGGGAGAAATCACCGGCCGTTTTTCGAAACAATCGTCAGAGGATCTGGCGCTAACGCTGCGTTCCGGCGCACTGCCCGCGCCCATTGAGTATCAGGAAGAACGCACGGTCGGACCGAGCCTTGGCGCTGATTCGATTCGTTCCGGGGTGCGCGCATCAGTCCTGGGTTTGGCGCTGGTCGTGGTTTTTATGCTGTTCTACTATCGCGGCTCGGGCATCAACGCGGTCGTCGCCTTGTTGCTCAACATGATCCTGATGATTGCCGGGCTGATCATGTTTGGGGCCACTCTGACGCTGCCGGGTATCGCCGGTATTATTCTGACAATCGGCATGGCTGTGGACTCCAACGTTTTGATCTTCGAACGCATTCGCGAAGAATTGCGCTCAGGCAAGACGGTGCCGTCGGCCGTCGAGCAGGGCTTTGGCCATGCCTTTGTGACGATTATCGATACCCACGTGACGACCATTGTCTCGTCGCTGTTTCTGTATGTGTTCGGCGCCGGCCCGATTCGCGGATTTGCGGTGACGCTGGTTTTAGGCTTGCTGGTTAATCTGTTCTCGGCGGTCTATGTTTCGCGAACGATATTTATGTGGCTGCTCACTCGCAAGGGAAGACGTGTAGAGTCGCTGAGCATTTGAGGAGTAAATCTTAAAAGCGCGATGATTCGAGTATTCAGAGATGTAAGTGTTGATTGGCTGGGCAAGCGCCGAATTTTCATCGGCCTTTCGATTGTCCTGATGCTGGCCGGGATGGGCACTGCGCTTTACCGCCATAAGGTTCACCCGAACGGCAGCGACGCTTTCAATCTGGGAGTTGATTTCAAAGGCGGAACTGTGGTCACCGTGAGTTTCAAGCAACCACCTTCAGTCGAGGTCATTCGCGCCGCTATTAGTAAAGCGGGAATTAAGGACGCCCTTATCCAGCAAGTTTTAGATAAGAAAGGTTGGTTTCTTGTCAGAGTGCCGCATCAGGGTTTTCAGGAATCGCAGACTGGCGAGAGCCAGGCCGGCGTAGACGCCGCTCGCACCAAGGTCAGAGGGGCGCTGAATAACTTTGGACCAGAAGCCGAAGCGAACAAGCGTCTGGAGGAAGATCCGAAAGCTGCGTACAAGATCGAAGGGACCGAAGCCGTTAGCCAGATCGCCAGCAAGCAATTGCGCACTCAGGCCATCGCGGTCACGGTGGCTGCCTTAATCGGCATGTTGCTCTTCATCGCGTTTCGCTTCGAGTGGACGTACGGGGCCGCGGCCGTGATCGCCGTCTTTCATACGGTCCTGGTGACGCTCGGCCTCTTTTCGATTTTTCAAATCGAGATCAATTTAACGGTGATCGCCGCCCTGCTCACTTTAGTAGGCTTCGACGTAAACGATTCAATCGTGATCTTCGATCGCATTCGCGAAAATCGAAAGCTGTATCGGCGGATGAGTTTGTACGACGTCACCAACCTTTCGATCAATCAGACGCTTTCGCGCACGGTGATTACATCCGGCTTAGTTTTTCTTTCCGTGATCGCGTTGGTCTTGTTAGGCGGCGAAACGCTCAGGCCGTTCGCGCTGGCGCTCCTGATGGGTATTATTTTCGGAACGTACGACACCATCGCGGTCGCCGGGCCGATCATGGTTTGGTGGGAAAAGCGGCTTGAAGCAGCCAATAAAGTGCCGTCCTTGACGCCCCGCCAAAAAGGGGTCAATGCAAACCTTTCTCGGGAAGAGCGGGCCCGCAACGGCGTGGGAAAACCTTCGCGCGCGGCTTGAGCGGGAACCAAGTTCTGCTATACGGGGTCTAATAAGTTGCGGATGTTGACCGGCAATTGAGTCGCAAAGTTGCCATGGATTTCGACCGGAATTGTTCTTGACTTTGCGAGCGTTTGCAGCATAGACTGCACCCGTTGCTGGCCAATTAAATACGCATTGCCATCGCGGCCTGACTGATTAAGGGCCAGACGCACGGTGGTTTGCACGTTGAGGATGGCCAGTTTATTTGTGTCTCGCAGAGCGGCCGGATCCAACGTGGCGATATTTTGCAAGTGCGCGTGTCCTTCGCCGCTTTCCTCTTCTAGTTCATCGAGCGGGTTCGGCGATAGGTCATGATCGCATTTCTGGTTTGTCATTCTTGACTCGGCCCTTTTGGCACCGATAGAGGGAGGATAGAAGATGTTCGATAACCTGGTTGAGTCCGGTTCGCATTCAGGCGATAACAAGCGAAAAGGTTCGTTTATTCTGGTGACCACGGCTATCTATGTCGTGTTTTTGGTTGCGGCCTTTGTCGCCGGTATCATGATGGCGACGGCCAACATCGACCAGCAAACTTTGGAGCTAACCGCCTTGATTGCACCCGTCCCCGTCCCGCAGCAGCAGCAACAGAAAGAAGCACCCAAACCTGAAAAGATGGACATCAGCAAGAATGTCGACGTGCGCAAGGAATTGATTGCTGATGTGTCGCGTACGGATTTGGTGCCGAAAGAGATCTCGGCGAAAGCGAGCGATGTGCCGCCGGTTCGTAAAGGTGTGGTGACGATGCTGGGTGGCGGCAACTCAAACGCGGTTGCGCCGGTCGCTCCCGGCGCTGGCACTGGTCAGATCATTTCGGCCCCGGCCAAAGTCGAGATTGGCGAACCACCGCCACCGCCGAAGCCGACGCCGGCGCCAACGCCTCATGCGCCGATTTCCGGAGGCGTGCTCAATGGCAAGGCGGTGCATCTGGTTCAGCCGCCCTATCCACCGATTGCTCGGAGTGCTCACGCCTCGGGTCAGGTGGTCGTGCAGGTGCTGATAGACGAGAACGGCAGTGTGGTGGCGGCGCATGCAACCTCCGGACATCCGCTGTTGCAAGCGGCGGCGGTCGCGGCGGCGCGAGCGTCGAGGTTCACGCCAACCAAACTTTCCGGTCAACCAGTCAAAGTCAACGGCGTGATTATCTACAACTTTGTGGCGCAGTAATAGAGCCGGTGCTGGTTCGCCCCAGAAAGCCGAGAGCTGCCAGCGCTCGGTCTTGTTACCGGTCGGAATCAACGTAATGAAAACCTTGGAGGAGTTACCGTGACTATTCTTGCAAGCATTATCGGAACGAAAGCAATCGGCTTTCTTCTGTTTCTCTGGCAGGCCCCTAGCCCGGCTGCCACCCCGGCAGGCGGCAATGAGTTCACCATCACGGAGATGGTTAAGAACATGGGCAGCGTCGCCATCACGGTCGTGATCATTCTTTTGATCATGTCCGTGTATTCGATCGCCATCATGGTCGAGCGTTATCTGACTTATACGGCGGCCAAAAAACAATCGCGCGAGTTTGCCCCGCGGGTCGCGCAGGCGCTCAAGAACAATCGCATCGAAGAGGCGATCAACATCAGCGATAAGCATCGCAAGTCGCACCTGGCCATGGTTGTCAACAGCGGATTGCAGGAGTTCCGCGCTCATGAGCAATCAAGCGAGATTTCAGGCGACGAGATCGAGGCGTCGAAGCGCGCGCTGCAGCGGGCCATCGCGATCAAGACAGCCGAGTTTCGACGCGGCTTGTCGGGCTTGGCGACGATCGGCTCCACGGCGCCCTTTGTGGGTCTGTTCGGAACGGTGTTTGGCATCATCAATGCCTTCCGCGGAATGAAGAACGCCGAGTCGGCAGGTATCGCCGCCGTAGCCGGTGGTATTTCCGAGGCGCTGTTTACCACGGCGTTGGGCTTGGTGGTCGCAGTTCCGGCTGTTTGGCTGTTTAACTATTTCACCGGCAAGGTTGATGGCTTCATCGTAGAGATGGACAACTCGGCTTCTGAGTTGGTTGACTACTTCATCAAGAACCGTACGAAGCAATTGAATCCGTAGCGGGGGATCGACCAGTGGAATTGACGCGAAGCCTTTGCGGGCTTCGCGCTATCACTCGTCGTCTTCAAGCTAAGGAAAAGGAGTTTTCTTATGGGAATGCAGGCGGGCGGTGGTGGCGGTTTGCAATCGGAGATTAACGTCACTCCGATGGTGGATATCATGCTGGTGTTGCTGATCATCTTCATGGTGGTCACGCCGTTTCTGCAACAGGGTGTCACCGTAGCGATTCCCCGCGCAATGAAAAATCCCGACGAGGATCAGAACATTAACAAAGAGAGTGCGATCATAGTCTCGATTCCGAAGGACGGCGAGTATTGGCTCGCCAAGAAGAAGTTAAACCTCGACGACTTGAAGAGCCAGGTCGAGAAATCGCTGGCTAACAAGAAGGAAGAAGACAAGATCGTTTACATCAAAAGCGGTGTTGAAGTCAGCTATGGAGAAGTTGTAAAAGTAATCAACGCCGTTCGCGAAAAAGGTGTGGATAAGATTGGACTGGTGGCGGACAAGCTCAAGAAGGGGGCTTCTGCCCCGGCTCCGGCGCCGGCAACCTAATTAAATTGAGGTAAGGACTATGGGAATGAGTGGTGGGGGCAACCGAGCTGTCCCATACATTAACGTCACGCCGCTAATCGACGTCCTGTTGGTGCTGCTGATTATCTTTATGGTGGTCACGCCGTTGAAACCCAGCCGATTCAAGGCTGATATTCCAACGCAGCGGGATCCCACCGAAAACATTCAAAATCTAAAGCCGAATCCGCTTACGTTGGTGGTGTCGATCTCTACGGACTTGCAAATAAAGTTGAATCAGGATTCGATGGGTTCAGTGAATGACCCCAGCGCCCTGGCTGCGAAGCTACAACAAGTGTTTCAGCAGCGCAAAGAACAGCGTGCTTATAAAGTTGGCATGGAAAGCCGCAGTGATGTGCCGGAAGATCAGCGCATCGAGAAAACTGTATTCGTAAAAGCGCCTCGCGCTCTGCGCTACGGCGACGTGGTGAAAGTGATCGACGCGATCAAAGGCGCCGGCGCCAGCCCGGTGGGCCTGCAGGTTGACGATCTGCCTTAGTTGAAAGCCGCGGAGTGGTTCGCAAGTGTTCTTCCGCCGAGTTGCTTTCCCACTTAGGGAAGCGCGGCGCAGATTTTCGCTAACAACGGAGCTAACCGAAAATGAGATTCTCGCCCTCCAGGATCGGCGCGACAGCGGTCCTGGCTTTGTTCGTCGCCGCCACTGCTGGCTGCACGCTCGTAAACAAGGTAAGAGCTAAAAGCGAACTGAACGAAAGCGCTCGCACCTACCGAGAAGGCCACTTCGAAGAAGCCGAACAGCACGCTAAACGCGCGCTGTATCTCGATCCCAATAACCCCACAGCTCCGATCTTTATCGCGCGCGTCATCCATCAACAGTACAAACCCGGCGTCGACACACCGGACAATATCGCCAAAGCCCGCGAGGCGATCGACGCTTACAAGCGAATTCTGGAAAAGAACCCCAACAACGAGGAAGCGTTCAAGGCGATCTCGGTGCTCTACGCGGCGATCAAGGATGAAGCAAAACTGCGCGAATGGATTTCCGTGCGCGCCCACGATCCGAACATGTCCAACGAAAAACGCGCCGAAGCGTACGCGATTCTGGCCGGAAAAGATTGGGACTGTTCTTTCAAAGTTACCGAGCTTCCGGACGTCAAGATCACTTCCACCGAGGGTGGCAGTGCAAAAGTTACTTACAAGAAACCGAAAGAGCAGAAGGATTTCGACACCATTCAACAATGCGTGGCGCGGGGACTGGAAGAAGCCGAAACTGCCATCAAGTACGATCCCAACAACGAATCGGCCTGGTCCTACAAAACGAACCTTCTGATCGAAGAAGCGAAAATCGCCGATATGAATGGGGAAGCCGACAAGAAGGCTCAGTACACCCGGCAAGCTGAAGTTGCCCAAAAACGAGCTTCCGAGTTGGCGGAAGAACGCCGCAAGACAGAAGAAGCCGCAGCTTCACCTACTCCCTGAAAACGTCACGGCACTTCCAATCCAAGCAATATCTGATAGGTGACGCGGACCTTTAAGGTCGAGCGTCACCTATTTTGTTATAATTAAAATTTGGTCTTTGGGCTTTGGCCTTCGGTCTTTGACAAAGGCCAAGGCCTAAGATCAAAGACCAAAGACCTATTTTTATGGTTCGCATCGAAGAAATCTGTGAGAAGGTCCGGCGCAATCATCCTCAGGCCGATCTCAATCTGCTGCGACGCGCCTATTTCTTTTCGGCCCGCGAGCACCGCGGGCAGAAGCGCGCTTCGGGCGAAGCCTACCTGGTGCATCCGCTCGAAGTCGCGAACATTCTCGCCGACATGCGCCTCGACGCCGTCTCGGTTTCAACCGGGCTCCTGCATGATGTAGTAGAAGACACCCTGGCCGATGCTGCCACTGTCCGCGCATATTTCGGCGAAGACGTGGCGCATCTGGTCGAAGGTCTCACCAAAATTGCCCACATCAGTAACGTCTCGCGCGAGGAGCAACAAGCGGAGAACGTGCGGAAAATGCTGCTGGCGATGATCGACGACGTGCGCGTGGTGTTGGTCAAACTCGCCGACCGGCTGCACAACATGCGAACGCTCGAATTCCTGAGCCCGGAAAAGCGCCGCCGCATCGCCCAGGAGACCATGGACATCTATGCGCCGATCGCTCATCGGCTGGGCATGGGCAGGTTGCGCGGCGAATTGGAAGACCTCGCGTTCAAGCATCTTCATCCGGAAGACTATCGCGAGCTGACCGCACAGATGGAAAAACGCCGGGCAGCCAATGAAGCGTTTCTCGATGGAGTCACATCGATCATTCAGGACAAGATGCAGGAAGCCGAAGTCCCATTCGCCCGCATCGAAGGGCGCGTAAAGCGTCTTTACTCAATCTGGAAAAAACTTCATCGACAGGAAATCGTTCTTGATCAAGTCTACGATCTGGTGGCCGCACGTATCATCACTCCAAATGAGATTCGTCATTGTTACGGGGCTCTCGGTGTAATCCACAACACCTGGAAACCTGTGCCGGGCCGATTCAAGGACTGGATTGCCACGCCGCGCGACAATCTTTATCAATCGCTGCACACCTCGGTAATCGGTTCGAAAGGCCAGCCGTTCGAAGTACAAATCCGCACCCAGCAAATGCACCGAGTTGCCGAAGAAGGCGTCGCCGCCCATTGGAAGTACAAGGAAGGGAAGCGCGGCGAACGCGACGATGACGAAGCCTTGCAGGTGCTGCGCTCGCTGGTCGAATGGACGCAGGAAGTGAAGGACTCGCGCGAATTCATCGACGCACTCAAGCTCGATCTCTATCCGAAGGATGTTTACGCGTTCACTCCCATGGGCAGGGTCATTCAGTTGCCGCGCGGCGCGACGCCGGTCGATTTCGCTTACATGATTCACTCGGAAGTTGGCAACACGTGCACCGGCGCGCGCGTGAATGGCCGGATGGTTCCCCTGCGAACGCCGATTCAAAACGGCGACGTGGTTGAGATCATTACCAGTCCTAATGCGCATCCGTCGCGCGATTGGTTGAACTTCATCGTGACCTCGCGCGCGCGTAACCGGGTGCGTCACTGGGTTGCCGATCAGCAGCGGGCGGAATCGATGGAAATCGGCCGCAAACTTTTCGAGAAAGAAGCTGCTCGCTTTCAGCTTTCGATGAAAAAGTTGCTGAGCGATAGCAACGGTGATTTGAAGCGGATTGCCGGCGAATATGGCTACGGACGTACCGATGACCTGCTGGCCGCGATCGGTTACGGCAAGATCGTGCCGCGTAACGTGATTGCGAAATACCTGGGGCCGGAAAAGTTCGAAGCACTCGATAAGCAGAAAGTCTCGCGCTTGCGCACGGGTGTGCGCGCGGTGAAGCGCTTAATTACCGGCGACGACGCGATTGTGGTTCATGGCGTCGAGGATCTAATGGTCAATCGCGCGCGTTGCTGCAATCCGCTGCACGGCGAAGAGATCGTCGGCTATATCACCCGCGGCAAAGGTGTCGCAGTGCATACTACGCGCTGCAAGAACGTAAAGCAGTTGATGATAAATCCCGAACGCATCGTCACGGTGGAATGGGCCGCGCGACCCGAGAAGACTGCTTACGCGGTAAAACTCCTCGCCGTCACCGAAAATCGCACTGGTATGATCGCCGGCATCACCGGAGCCATTTCCGACATGAAGACCGGCATTCGCGACGCCCGCGCTTCAGTGGCGCCCGACGACAAGGGTCGCATCGAAGTCACCGTGGAGGTGTTTGACGTGAAGCATCTCGATAGAGTAATTAGCGCAATCAAAAATGTTCCCGGCGTACTGGATGTCGAGCGATTGCAAGGCGCGGCGTAGCATTGTCCATGATGTTCTCAGGAACTTGGCGAGATCGATCTTTGCGCCAAACTGTGAAGTGTGAAGAGGCGCATCTACGTCCTTTGAACTCTTTCGTGTGAACTAATTATGAGCAACTAAATTGCTTGACACTACGAGATTTTGCCGATACAGTGCCGGCCCGTACCTTAGCTTTCCGATTACCTGAAAGGTTCACTTGTCTCTTATCGTGTAACTGCCTGTGATTTGCTCATTTACTCTCATGGAGGTCAATACATGCCACCAGTATTTGGCCGGATGGATCCTGATCCGCATCCTTACGACGACGCACTCAAAGCTTGGCTAACGTCGCGAGACCACAGTTGGCAAGCGATGGCGCGCAACGTTATGCACGACCATCGCGTGAGTGAAGCGCGCGCTGATGCATTCGATCATTTCGTTGATAATCCATGCACGTCTGCCGGTCTAAATAGAGCGATGGTTGACTACTTTGAGGAATGGATTTGGCACGAAAGGCTTCCCCATTTCCTAGAGACGGCCGTCAATGAAAACAATCTGTTGACAAACAGGGACCTTCTCCCGCTGATTCACAAAGACGTCAAACTTGTACGCGTCCTTGATCTAAACGGCCTAAGATCTGTCTGCCAGTGGGCTAACGATCCGGCCCGAAGGAAGAAAGCTTGGGAGCTTACATTGCTCAAGTTTCCATCCTCTCTGACTGACGGCAAAGTTACGAAATGGCTGGGACGATGAGCTTGGCGGTGGTTCACCAGCGCAGATTGAGCGAACGGTTTCGATCATTATCGACATTATGAACAGCTACAGTCGGCAAGAACCTTACCAGCCAACGTGGGCGACGACGTGGGCGGCATTCGAGCCTCATGAAGAGGACGGGCCGGAGCGATGGCTGCAAGTGTTGGGTATGGCCAAACCGCCGCCGCGTTGGCTGATCCTCTTGAGGTACACAGTGGCTGAGGCGGGGACGCTGGTTCGGCCCACGATCTTGGACGCCAAATGGAATGCTTATCACTTTCCCTCGCCACCGTCACCACAGGTATCACCTGCGGTCGGGGGACACCCGATGGACCTGAGAATCTCGCCGAAGGCGACGTCCGTGCTCCCCGAATTTATCCACAAGCAGATTCAGCATTCTTTGGCGCACTGGATGGATCTTGGTGGTAAGATAGGACGGACTCAATCACCTAATCCGACGGCTCTGGCGGATCAGCGAAGGGCTCATTTTGAGTTGCTTGTAAAGATTTACGGAGCGAGCGTGCTTAGTTGGATGACTAGTCCTCTTTGATTGGAAGGAACAAGGTAATCCACGATGGACGAGATAAGAGGGAACGAGTCGGTTGTGCGAATGCGGACCATTGTCCAAGGGTGGCTCGCGTCCGAAGACTGGACCACAACTCAGTTGATAGATTGGTTCCAGGGATACAACCTTCCGGCGGTGGGCCACGACGAAGAGCCGTATCTTTGGCTTTTGCGCGGAGTACCAGAAGCTGACGAACGCCACGCGGCTGAGAAAAAGTTTGCCGGTCGTGCGGCGATGCTGCTTAAGGAAAAGCCTGACGTGAAGCGGCCGGGAAAGCGACCAGATCAGGCTCTTTACAACCTGTTCATGTTGTGCGCAGGTTTGAGTTGCCCAGATGAGTTGGCTGATCCTTTATTCAGAGTTTTTGAGCGACGGCAGTTAAAAGGAAAATGGCGCGGCATAGACATACGTAGCGCATTGAAATCCGCGCTTATTTCGAATCAAAAGGATTCAAGGGTGTTCGCAAGTTAGGAGAAGCTGCTTCTGAATGGCAAAAATGAATTTTTTACAGTTGATGAATTCGAGTTCCTTGACGCAGCCAGGTTGATGCCCGAGTCGGAGGATAAGCGTGGCGAGCCCGCTCTTAATGCGATCGGGAAAGCATTCAAAATGATGGCATCGAAACTGGAACCAGATCACGAACGAAGA
>QHXG01000397.1:0-559 GCA_003222845.1 Acidobacteriota bacterium
TCGGATCTTCCGCCGGATTATTTCCGAGGTAATTGATCGTGAAGGGCGTGATGTCGGTGTTGTAGTAATACGTGGCCCAGTTTGAGATACCGGCGCCGACGGAAATTGCTATGAAGCGATCCGTTGAAGTGGTCAGAAATGCCGAGATATAGCCGCCCTGGCTCCAACCCATGCACGCGACTTTACTTTTATCGACCCAGCCTTTCGCAATCAGGTAATCGACACCTGACAAAACATCCGACGCGTCGCCGACACCGAGGTTGCGCATGTTGAGTTTGCGAAACTTCTCGCCGTAGCCGGTGCTGCCGCGATAGTTCACTTTCAGAATCAGCGCGCCGCGCGCCGCCCAAATGTCCGATGGATAGTAGCGTGCGTCCGGTGTTAAGAGCAGCGGTCGATCGATTCCGGTTGGTCCGCCGTGAATGATGCAGAGGAGCGGATATTTCTTCGTTGCATCGAAATCAGCCGGCTTAATCAGAACGCCTGCGATGGTTGTTCCGTCCTGACTCGGCCACGAAATCACTTCGCGCGTGCTGAGCGTGAAGCCCCGCGCTTGCTC
>QHXG01000397.1:587-5717 GCA_003222845.1 Acidobacteriota bacterium
GTGGCGCGAAGTTTCGCATGTCAGAAACGAATACTTCGTTCATGCTGGTCGGCGAGCCGGCAACAAATGCCATCCGATCGCCCGCGTGCGTCAATGAAAATGCGCCGGCCATCAGATTGTCAGGGGCCGAGATGCGCGTGATTTTTCCACTGGCAGGATCGACACGGAACAGATGCGAGGGCGTTTTCTGTTGCGCGACAAAATAAATCCCCTCAGCCTTCCATTCGATCAAACCCGGACTCTCGTCAAAGCTGTCCGTAATCGATCGCGGCGTGCCACCTTCGACAGAGACAACAGCAAGCCGTGAGTTGCTCGCGAAATAGAGCGCATTTCCCATCGCCGATGAGAAGACGATCTGCTTGCCGTCCGGCGAGAACCGCGGGTTGTTATCGGGCCCAGTCGTCGCGAC
Source organism: Acidobacteriota bacterium (assembly GCA_003222845.1). GTDB lineage: Bacteria > Acidobacteriota > Blastocatellia > Pyrinomonadales > Pyrinomonadaceae > UBA11740. The sequence continues at coordinate 997 of QHXG01000397.1, forward strand.
AATTTTCTTGACAGCGTCGTCATTGAGTTTCAACAGATAGATGTCCGAGGTGGCACCCTGAATCAAATCAGGATTGACCGTGGCGCTGAAGGCGATCGTGGAACCGTCCGGCGACCAGGAAAATGAATCGACGCTGAAATCCTTCTTCTTCGTGCGTTGTTTTCCAACTAAGGGCGTCTTCATCGCCTCAGCCACGTCGAACGTCCAGAGATAAACGTAGCTGTAACCTTCGCGCACCACGTCATAATCACCGAAGTATTCTTTGCGATCCTTCAGCGGTTGCGGCGGCGGTTCGGTGGCCGTGTAAGCGATGGTCTTCCCGTCTTCAGACCAGGCGAAGTTATTGATGGCACTTTCAGATTTAGTTAGCTGTTGCGCTTCGCCGCCGAGCGGATTGATCAGAAAAATCTGGTTCTTGTCTTCAACGCGATTGCTCAAAAACGCGAGCCATTGTCCATCGGGAGACCATTTGGGAGTCGTCGATGACTTCTCACCGCGGGTCAATTGAAAGCCCTTGCCGCTATCGCTTGCGACCAGCCAAATCTGAGTGATGAAAGCGTCCTGCTTGAAATCACCGTAGCTCACCGTATACGCGATCCATTTTCCATCCGGTGAGATCTGCGTGCCGCCGACAGATTTGATTGTCAAAAGATCATCGACGGTCGGAACATGCCGAGGTTCGTTACCTTGAAACGCAATCGCGAGAGAAGCGAAAGCAAGGAGCATTAGGGAAGCAACTAATCGTCTAATCATTGATCGATTCCTTTCAGAGTGTTTCTTTAACCGCAGAGGAAACGGAGGTTTTCGCAGAGGTCGCGGAGGTAGCTCTCAGCGTCCCTCTGCGCGAACCTCTCCCTCTGCGGTTATGTTTTGGCTTTTGGTCTACGCTTCTTTGGATAAACTGCTTTCACCGTAGATACCACGCCCTCAGGTTTCTTAGGCAGAGCTTCGCCGAGTTTACGCGCGTCTGCCACCGCCTTCTTTCGCGCCCGACGAATATAAGCCCGCAGCTCTGGTTGCTCCAAGTCTTCTGCTGTCTTGATCGTGATGTGCCGAATCTGCTTTCCCGAGCCTTGAAGAATCCCCTTCGGATCGTCGAGCGAAGCGCCATCATTGAATCCCAGGTTTACGTGCTTCGAATAGACTGCGATGTGAAAGACACCGTCACTCAAGCGATCGCTCGTGCCGTAACCGATCGCTACTGCGCTATAAGCGTCATAGATGTTCTCGAAACAGGGCGCCATCTCTTCAAGCACAAGCGCCCGCAGCTTTAACGCGGCGTCGCGGACCTCCTGATCGTACGGCTTGAGAAACTTTATTAGCGCGTTTGGCGGCGAATACTTCACGCGGCGGATTGTACCTATGACAGTAACTCTTCGACAATGCGGTCGACGTGAATCCGAGTCGTATCAAGAAGAGGGATTCCTTTGTCCCCCGCATTGCGCAGGATCAGAGGCAGTTCCGTCCCGCCGAGGATGACTGCTTCGACGCAATCGCGGTTCTTCATTCGATCTACGATAGCGACTAAGCCTTCGCGAGTCTCAGGCAGGAAAATGTTGTTAAGCAATTCGCCCATATATTTTTCGTGGATATAGTCCTGCTCGGTTTCATTGGGAACTATGAGATTAATCCCGGCTCTCGAAAAAACTTCGGGATAGAACCTGCCCTGCATGGTAAAGCGCGTGCCGAGCAAACCAACGTGCTTTATGCCAAGATTTTGAACTGCATCGCAAGCTGATTCGACGATGCTGATCAGCGGAATCGGTGAGCGGGCGCGAATTTGATCGAAGACAACATGCGGCGTGTTCGATGCGAGCGCGCCAAAATCTGCGCCCGCACGCGCTAACCGGTCGATTTCCTGGACGAGGTATTCAGCGACCTTATCCAACTCGTTCGCGTTCATCCATGCGATCAGTTGGGTGAGGTCGATGCTGTTGATAATGATCGACGGGTAACCTGTGGCACGCGCATCCTGCGCGTGATTATCAACGGGCGGGACGCCCGTGCCACTTTTTCGCTCCCGATAACCGTCAATAATGAACCGATAGTATTCAATGGTTGACTCTGGCCCAATGCCGCCGATGATGCCGACTGTTTTCATAGCTTCGATATCACAACCTCGGGCGGTAGCGAGGGGATGCAACACTCAGGTTAAGTCAACGATCCGGTCGCTACCGCTCCCGGTTCTGTAACGGCTACTGCCGTATCACCGGCAGCGTCAGGCGTGACGGATAGCGCGCTGATTCAAATATTCTCTGCGTGGCGCTCTGGTAATCCTCAGGCCTCGCTTGAAAAATGTTCCCGACGAATTTCTGGGGATTGCGATCGTAGAGCGGAAACCAGGTGCTCTGCACCTGCACCATCAGACGATGGCCTTTCTTGAAGCAATGATCGGCACTGTGCAGATCGATGGAGTATTCATTGACCTGTCCCGCGACTAACGGCGAGGGTTTTTCAAAGCCTTTCAGATACCGCCCGCGAAAAATTTCGTCTGCAACCATCAGTTGATAGCCGGCCATATTCTTTTCGCTCGCGGCATCCGGATAGACATCGATCAGCTTCACCACCCAGTCGCTGTCGGTGCCACTGGTTGCCGCGAACAAATGCGCGAGGACATCGCCGGCTATGACTAAATCTTTATCGAGCACATCGCTTTGCCAGCTAACGACATCGTTGCGGCCTTGAATGAAACGTTGATCCTGAACCAGCCAGGTGTACCACGCCGAGCCCTTCGGATCGTAAGTAGCCTCGATCGGCCGCTTGCGGTAGGGAACTGGATTAGCAGGATCGGAAACATAAGTCTCTGCCGCGTCGTTTGAGCTCGATTTTTCAAAAGAGAGTTTCTTGCCTTCATGCAGGAAAAGATCGCGAGGCGCTGATTCTTTCGGCGACCAATGGTCGAAGGACTTCCACTGATTACAACCTGTCTCGAAAGTCATCGCTTCAGGCTCGGTTGGTTTTCCTTTTCCTTTTAAGTAGTAGGCGAACCACGGCGCCTGGATGTGCGCGCGGAAGTAGGGGCCAGTCGAAGAGCCAAAGTTTATGGCGCCCAAATTTCTGCCACGACCGTTCCAGCCGCCATGATTCCATGGCCCAAGCACCAGGAAGTTCTGATGTTTCTTATCGAACTTTTCCAGAGTGTTATAAGTCGCCAGCGCGCCATAATAATCTTCCTGGTCCCACCATCCCCCGACTACCAGCGTCGCGACCGTCGTCGGTTTTAGGTAGTTGCCCGACCCGCGAGCTTTCCAGTAGCTATCATAATTCGGATGCGAGACAAACGCGTTCCACGTGGGAAACTTTCCTGCGTTCATCTCGGTGATTCTTCCCAACGAACCCATTCCCAGATACCAATCGTACGCGTCTCTGTCGAAAGACACGTCAGTGTCCTCTTTCGATGTCTCCATCGACTTCACATATTCGTACCCATAACTCTGACGAAAGGCGCCGTTGTGAAAGAAGTCGTCGCCGAGCCAGGTGTCGGTCATCGGAGCCTGCGGCGATGAAGCTTTCAAGGCCGGATGCGCATCGATAGTCGCAACTGCCGCAAGCCAACCGTCGTACGAGACACCGTGGATGCCCACGCGCCCATTATTCTTAGGTACGTTTTTGATCAGCCAATCAATTGTGTCGTAGGTATCGGTGCTTTCATCGACTGACTTCGGATCATGGCCCGTGCGCATCGGACGGTTCATCATGAATTGTCCTTCCGAGCCGTAGCGTCCGCGAATATCCTGATACGCGAAAATATAACCGTCCTTGACCAGCTCGGGATAGCGGCGATTGACGCCCTCGGAACTCGCCTGGCCAACTCCATACGGCGTTCTGCTCATCAGAATGGGCAATCGTTCAGCCTGATTCTTCGGCGTAAAGATCAGCGTGTGCAAGCGCACGCCGTCGCGCATTCGGATCATCTCTTCGCGTTTCTCGAAAGGTTGGGAAACCTCGATCGCGGGTTGGTTGCTGATCCTTTTCGCTTGGTTATCCTGGCCATTTTGGCGCCAAATCAGGCTTGTCACTTTGCCTTCAGCGTCGCGGACAAAGATCGCCGAGGCATCGAAGATTTTAAGAAAGAACTTCAATTCGCTTTCGGGATAGATCTGAATCCTGCCCTGATTGGTAGCTTGTAGAAAAAACTTATCACCCTCGCGCCAGAACGAGATCACAAACTCAGGATCGTTGAGAAAGCTATACTGCCCGACAAATTCATCGAATGCCTTTGGATCGATCTTGATTTCTACGTGACTCGGTTGCTGAGCGTTGGTCATAAATGCGCGCCAGTCCTTCGCGGCGAAAAGGACAGTCAGCAAAGAAAGGACACCGCCGAGCAAAAACAGGTAGCCGAGCTTTTTCATAATCGTCTCCAAAATGAATTAATCGCGGAAAGACGATTCTATCGCAGAGTTCCGCGAAAGAAACCTTGGGTAGTGTTCTAATTTGAAGCGTGGCACGGACGTCCCGCCCGTGGATCACGAGCAAGATGCGCGTGCCACCAGTAAATCAGGACACTACCAACCCTTGACAGAATTCCAGTGCCTTCGTATATTAGCCTTCGTCCGAAGACAGTGCTGGAAATGAACGGCAGTCAAATGAATTATTTCGCCTTTACTTACCGCTTCTCGTTTGGGAGGCGGACTGGCGAAATGCGCGTGCGTGCAGGAGTGAAAACCTAACAGACAACGCCGCGAAAGGTATCAGCCAGCCGCAACCTCTGAATGAGA
>QHXG01000398.1 GCA_003222845.1 Acidobacteriota bacterium
TCCCGCTGACGAGTGGCGAATGACAATGCAGTCCGGCGCCATTGCTTCAAGATTGCGCGCCGTGTCGAGCAGCGTTTCGCCTTTGGAAACGCTGGATGTAGACACGCTGATGTTGACCGCATCGGCTGACAGGCGCTTGGCCGCGATTTCAAACGATGTGCGAGTGCGCGTCGAAGGTTCGAAGAAAAGATTGATAACAGTCCGACCGCGCAACGCGGGAACTTTCTTTATTTCACGCTTTGAGATATCGCGAAACGAATCGGCCGTATCCAGCAGATGCGTAATCTGATCGGCCGAGAGTTCGCGGATAGTGAGAAGGTGTTTCATAGCAAGAGAATGGTCTTTGTTCTTTGTTCTTTGGTCTTCGATTTCTTAACCCGCGATTAGATTCATCGCACAATATCAAAGTACAAAGATCCAAGACCAAAGACCATCTTTTCGCTGCACAAATTACCAAAGTCCAAAGTCCAAAGAACAAAGACCATCCTTCCTAATAAAAAAGCGGCCACCCGGGCCGCTCTACGCAACAGCTTCTGCTGCCGGTCGTTCCACGATTACGACCCCTTCATCTTCGTCAAACTCCGTCAGCATCACTTTGATTATCTCACTCTTCTTGGTCGGCACAAGTTTGCCGATGTAGTCCGCCTGAATCGGCAGTTCGCGGTGTTCGTTACCGCGATCGATTAATACTGCAAGCTGCACCCGCCGAGGTCGGCCGAAATCGATCAATTGATCGAGCGCCGCACGCACGGTGCGGCCAGTGTAGAGCACGTCATCGATTAGCACGATGCAACGCCCTTCGATATCTCCCGGCAGCTCGGTGCCACTAACCACCGGCTTGGCGCCTACGGTCGAAAGATCGTCGCGATATAGAGTGATGTCGAGGATGCCAACTGGGGGACGCTTGCCTTCGAGATCGGAAATTTTGTCGGCGATGCGGTTAGCGAGCGGAACTCCGCGACGGCGGATGCCAACCAGGACCAGATCGCTGATGCCGTGATTCTCTTCGACGATTTCGGAAGCTAGACGTGCCAACGCGCGATTGATGCGCGCGCCGTCCATGATGCGGGCCTTTTCAGTGAATTCCACTGGCGCGAAATAGTAACAAGAAGAATGACGAGTGACAAGTGATCGATGACAAGATAAACTCTTGCTCCGGCTCGTCACTTGTCACTCTACGATTCAATCGTGCGCCCGATTCTGTTTCGCCTGCCGGCAGAGACAGCGCATGAGTTTGCTTTGCGTTCGCTTTCAGTAACGCTCGGCAATGAGTCCGTGCGCGAGTTGGTTGCGCAGCGATTTCAAAGTGAGCTCTTTGGCAAGCTGCACCGTTTTGGCCTCGAGTTTCGAAATCCAATTGGGCTGGCGGCTGGCTTTGATAAGAACGGAACAGCAGCTCAGGCGCTGAGCGCCCTGGGTTTTGGTTTCATCGAAGTAGGTACAGTCACGAGCGAGCCACAGCCCGGAAATCCGCGGCCACGCATCTTTCGTTTGCCACGCGATCGCGCGCTCATTAATCGGCTTGGTTTCAACAACTGTGGCGCTGTGCAAGTGGCGGAGAATGTCAAACGGGGCCGGCCTGATTGCGTTCTTGGCGTGAACATCGGCAAGTCCCGCCGCGTCGCAATCGAAGATGCAATTCCTGACTATCTCGCAACCTTCGACGCAGTTTATGAGGTCGCGGATTATATCGGCGTCAACGTCAGCTCGCCCAACACGCCCAATTTGCGGGAGCTGCAACGCGCGGATCTTTTGAGCGAGCTGCTGAACGCCCTGCAAGAACGGAACCTGGTATTGGCAAATAGATTCTCACTCGCTGCGCCACGGCCCCTGCTGCTAAAGATAGCGCCCGATTTGAATGAAGCTGAAATCGAGTCGATTGTCGAGCTTGCGCTCAAAAACGATGTTGCCGGCATCATCGCGACAAATACCACCATCAGTCGCGACGGTTTGCAAACGCCACGTGAAAAGATCGACTCCTGCGGCGAAGGGGGCCTGAGCGGAGCTCCCTTGCGCGACCGTTCGAATCAAGTCATCGCTTTGATTTATCGTTTGACCGGCGGTTCATTGCCGATCGTCGGCGTTGGCGGAGTGTTTACAGCGGAAGACGCATGGGAACAAATTGGCGCGGGCGCGAGCTTGATCCAGCTTTATACTGGATTCATTTACGAGGGGCCGAGTGTGGCGCGGCGCATCAATGAAGGACTGGCGGCGATTCTGAAGCGCAACGATTTTAGTTCACTCGACGAAGCTATCGGATGTCGGGCGGACAGAGTGAAAGATGAACCGCAGAGGTCGCAGAGGCTTGCGCAGAGGAATCAGAGGACACCTCCGTGACCCTCTGCAAAATCCTCGGCGTCCTCTGCGGTAAACATTGTCTTGACGATTGAGAGATTTCGAACAATGACGAACGTCGCAAAAGACAAACTGATCGTCGCCCTCGATGTCGATTCTGCCGATCGTGCCCTCCACATTTTCGCCTCGCTGCAACACTTTGTTGGCATCTTCAAGATTGGCTCGCAACTCTTCACAGCGGCCGGGCCCGAAATCGTTCGCCAAATCGTAGCCAGGGGCGGCCGCGTCTTTCTCGATCTCAAATTTCATGACATTCCCAACACCGTGGCGGCTGCCGGCGTCGAAGCGGCGCGCCTCGGTGTTTCAATTTTCAACGTCCATGCGTCTGGCGGTGTGGAGATGATGAAGCGAACGGCAGAAGCAGTTGCTGAGATTGCTGAACGCGAGCGTCTAGTAAAACCGAAAGTAATTGGCGTGACTCTGCTGACCAGCTTAGATCAAGCCAACCTGAAACAACTTGGAATCAATGATGAACCGCCAGCAGTGGTCGCGCGACTGGCACGCCTTGCTGCCAATTGCGGATTCGACGGCGTCGTCGCTTCGCCACGGGAGATAGGAATCATTCGCGAAACGATTGCTAAACGCAACTTTTTGATTGTGACTCCAGGCATCCGTTCGAGCGCAGAGGTGACGCAGGATCAACGACGCACGCTAACCGCCGCTGAGGCAATTCGCGCCGGCGCCGATTATCTGGTAGTGGGCCGCCCGATCATAAATGCCGAAGATCCATTGGGCGCCGCGCGAAAAATAGTCGAAGAAATAGACGCAGCGATCCGGGAAGGTCATGAACCTACATCAGATCATCGGAACTAAAGGCAGGTCAAAGCGTTCAGTTGGAATGGGTTGTTGCGCATGCAGCAACTTGCCATTATGATTCCGAGGTGCACGCAACGCTGAGGTTCTCACAAAAACTGGTCCAACTGACTGTCCTGCTGGTTTCGCTCACCTGCACTATTGTAGCCCAGCAACGGAGCGAAGCCGCTCAAACTCCATTCAATGAAAGTGCTTATCGGGTTGGGGAGCGCCTGACTTACAACGTTGACTTCTCGCATTTCATCAGTGCCGCGCATGTCGAACTGTTTGTGGCCGCGCGTGGACGTTTTTTCAATCGCGACGGCATCCAGCTGCGCGCCCACGTCGAGACCTCGGGGGTTGTCAACGTTGCCCTCTTCGCGATTAATAACGATTACACGACGTACGTCGATCCGGAATCAGGATTGCCGTTTCGCTCCCAGCAAGTAGTGCGCGGGGCAGATCGAGCTTCGGAGTTTTCGAGCGATTACAATCAACCAGCAGGAACCGATGCCATTCCCTCCACACTGAAGACCGGCGAGTTTCCCGGAACTTACGATCTCATTTCCGCGCTTTACCGGGCGCGGGCCATGCCGCTCGTAGACGGCGCCTCGTATTTCATTACGGTTCGCGCTGAGAGAGAAGAGTTCCACGCGGAATTAAAAGTGAGCGGCAAACAACGGATCAAGACCGATGTCGGTTCGTTCAATGCAATCGCAACGCGAGTGAACGTCAAGGGCGGACACGATTACAACATCCGCGTGTATTTTAGTGATGACGAGCGGCACGTCCCGGTGTTAATAATCGCGAAACATCCGGCGGGGGAGATTCGTGCTGAACTGGCCGGATCGGAAATTGTGCCGCCGCCGACGGCTCCGGGTCCGCGAACCAACGTCACTCCAGCGGCCAGACCGACGCCGACTCCGACGCCTAGCGAGCGTCCGAAAACGCCTTTGGATCTTCCCTTCAAGGTTGGCGAACAACTCAACTATCAGGTGTATTTAGGCGCCGGTGTTCAGCCAGTCGGTTCCCTCACGCTCGCGGTGCGGGCGCGCGGGCGCTATTTCAATCGCGATGGTTTACAGATTGGCGCGACGGCGCAAAACACCGGTTCGTCAGCGCGGGTCTTTGCGGTAAACGATCAAGTCACTTCATATGTCGACCCGGAAACCCTACTTCCCTTTCGAACTGAACTCTCACTTTCCGAAGGCAAACACCGCGCGGCGCGAAGTTACGATCTCGATCAGAATCGTGGCGCCGTAACCACGAACACTAAGCAGCGGATCGAGATTCCGGTCGGCACGCATGATTTACTTTCGGTGCTTTACGCGCTCAGAACCTTCGACCTTTCACCGCAAAGGAAGAATGCAATTTCAATTCTGGCAGTTAGTAAACCGCGCACTTTGTTGATCGACTCCAAAAGAAGAGAAACGATCGAGCTTAATGGTCAAAAGATCTCAGCGATTATGTTGCAGTTGACGGTCCCGGACGATCCACAGAGCGATCGGTTGCAACTACGAATGTGGGTGGGTGACGATTCGCGACATCTTCCGTTGCGCATCAGCGCGGTCACCGAGCTGGGCCCAGTACGCGCGGATTTGATCATCCTTCCGGCGAGCTCACAATGAGATGATATGAACGAAATCGAACGGCGCAAGATACGAAGGGGTTTCCTGAATCCCGATGTGGTCAGGGCGATTTCGTTCTGGACCACGAGCACGTGCATCCTGGTGGCGGTAGTTGCTTGCCTGCTCGCGATTTGGAAGTTTGCCGGGAGCG
>QHXG01000227.1 GCA_003222845.1 Acidobacteriota bacterium
TTTTCAATCTCAGCATCGGAGAACTTGAACCCCGGATCGGGATCGCCCTCGGTAAAGCCGCAGCCGGCGGCAGCTAGTAGGGTTGGATAACTTGCGGCTTGCTCGCGGCTGGAATTCTTATATAGATCACTCAGGTCGTCCCAATGATATAGCGATGGCCGATCGCCCATCTGGTAAATTGGTTTGCCGCTGTCGTCCTTCTTCGCTAATTCCTCTTTTAGATAAAGCTCATGAATTTCTCTGGCGATCTCGTCGAGCTTTGCTCCGAGGATCTGTTGGTGCTGAATCAGGTTCATGAATTCATTCCCGTTAACGTGCAGATTGAGATGGTGCAATGGCGGGAGCAGCGAAGGATCGAAGTGGGTGCGGCCGACTAGATGGCTCATATCGAGAATGGCTTGCAGCGATCGCGCGCCATGATAATACTCAGGAACTTGAAGAAACGCGCGCAGCACTCCATCGTCGATTCGCACAGCGCCGGAAGCGTCGATCAGCGTTGGAAACTTCTTCTCGATGTTGCTGCGGAGAATCAGCGCGCGCCGCAGCAGGTTGGTATCGGAAGGGCCGTTGATGCCGAAGACATCCACGTGGCCGCGCAAGCGACTAACGAAGTCCGGCAGTTTGACGCTTCTGATTTCCTCGGCTGAAAGCTGATCAATCCTTCCCTTCGCCGCTGTTTTGGTTGAGACTAGATCGATCTCGATCTCAGCCGTTTTGGTCTTCGCGCGAAACTGTTCGAATCTATCGACCGTGCCGCCGGCAAAGACGAAAATGGCCTTGCCAATCTCGTGAGTGAAGGGACCGTCGGCAAAGACTCCGTCCTGCATGGGAGCAAGGAAGTATTTCAGCCAGCCGAGGGGTTGCGCGCCGAAGCGCGTATCGAACTCATCGAAGAACACCAGCGGCACCTTTCCGAGCAGGCCATAATCGCGGACGCGATGCAGCGCGCTCACCAGATGATCCACCGTGGTCCATTGCGAGACGTTGAAGTCCAGCTTGGCAATCCGGCCTTCCCTGTCCAGGCTTCTGGCAACTTCGGCGACACCGAATGACTTGCCGCCGCCGGGTGGACCAAACACACCGAGACACAATGGACGGCCTGTTTTGGGATTGTTGAGAAACTCCTTTATGAGGTTGCGGATGGCGCGGTAGCTTTCAATCTCGCGCGGGTCGAGAGTAACAAACTCGCCGAACCGGCCCAGGGGAACGTGGGTAAAGACTTTTTCTACGCCATGCCTTACAACCTCGGCAGCCAGATCTATGAAGACCTTTTGCCGCTTTGAATCGAGAATCCGCCACGAGCGAAAGGCCGAGATTTTCTCGGAATCGCGCGTGGCCGGCAGCTCGGGCAGCGCAACGTCAAAAACAGCGGGCGTCTTGCCTTCCTTAGTTTGAAAGATCTCCTTAAACGGATATTCCGGCGGGCGGGTCAACGTGCAGGACTTGTCGCTGGGGTCTTGCATGCATGAGCCAAAAGCCTGTTCGAGTAGGTTCGCCTATGCCTTCGCTTAGTGCCTGGTCAATCTGGCCTGGCTGCGATGACTCACAATTAGCCAGCGCCTTGGTCAGCGCAGCCGCGAATGCTGAATCAAAGCCGCTCATTTCGCCGCGTCCAGAGCGCAGCAATTCGCCTTCGGTGCAATTTGGGAGATACCAAAGCTGAGCACTGCTTGGCCGGTCGCGCAGGTTTCGCACCAGCACGGCCGCTTCAAGAGCAAGTGGGATTATGAGAAACGGACAACGTCGAAGAGCGGCAAAGCGAGGCTCGTGCGCTAGGGAGAGAATCAAATCAATCGCCGTCTTCTCCCAAGAGAGTCCGCGGCTAATGCTGGCGCCTTCGCCGCGTAGCTCATCCGCGCTCAGTAATGCGATCGTCCGATCGAGATGAAACGCCCTGAGGTGTTCCCACAATGGTCCTTTAGCGAGAGGACGGCGGACCTTGTAGAGCACCAGCGGCGTGCGTCCTTGCTTCAATGCACGCGGCCACGCATCCTTGCTGTCCCGGAAACCATTTCCCGCATCGTCCAGCAGGACTATTCGGGCATCCGGATCATCATTCTCGACTAGCTTGACCTCGGGCTTGTCGGGATACGCTGGACCAGCGTAGCCATCAAACTGAGTCACAACCCAGTAGGGAACTTTCTCCTTGTCTCGCTCACGGTCATTGCGTCCAAGCGTGAGCATCGAATGAATGATCTTCTCCGGAGGAAGGTTTGCGAGCGGAAATTCGGCCTGGGCGGGCTTCAGCACCGAGGCAAAGCCGCCGACGGCCGCTTCCGCGAAGTCCGCCGTCAAGCAGGCGCCCCCGCGCCGCGCGTACATGTGACGCCCGCCACGAAGTTGCCAGTTCATCGGCGGAGGTGAATCCACGTCGCTAACGAGCGACTCCACGGGAATTGATAACCAGTCGATGCAGACATCGCCAGCGACGACGATCTTCGGGCTGGACTGAGGATTAGTTTTGGTGTCGGGATTGAAAACCATCGTCTCTCCGGTTTTGCGGCATAAGGATACTGCGAAGTTTAGTTATCGAGGCGTAAGTCTACCGCCCATCGCAACGGCAGACAAAGCGAAATTCATAGCGGTAAACCTACGTCCAGTAGGTGCGATCAAGGGAGCGATAGTGGACTGCTTCGGCAACATGGGCGGATTTGATTTCGTCGGAATCTTCGAGGTCGGCGATGGTGCGCGAGACTTTTAGAATGCGATCGTAAGCGCGAGCTGACAAACCGAGACGCGTCATGGCGCGTTCCAGCATCGTCTCGCTTTCAGCGTCAATGCGACAGTAACGACGAATCAAACGAGGCGTCATTGCGGCATTCGAGAAAATTCCCTCGGCGGCGAGTCGCTCGCTTTGCCGCTCGCGCGCTTTGATAACGCGTTGTCGGATCGCACTTGAGCCTTCAGCATCGGGCGGCGTGTCGCCGGTGAGTTCGCGGAAACGGACTGCGGGCACGTCGATGTGAATGTCGATGCGATCGAGCAGTGGACCTGAGATGCGACCGACGTAGCGTTGGATTTGCAAAGGGGAACACCGACACTCGCGCGTGGGATCGTTCCAAAATCCGCAAGGACAAGGATTCATTGCGGCAGCAAGCATGAAAGAAGCTGGGAATGTCAGCGACATAGCAGCGCGACTGATGGTGACCTTCTGATCTTCGAGCGGCTGCCGCAAGACTTCCAGGACGCTGCGATCGAATTCGGGTAACTCATCAAGAAACAGGACGCCTTGATGAGCCAGCGAGACTTCGCCGGGACGCGGGACAGCGCCGCCGCCAATTAACCCAGCATCGCTGATGGTGTGATGCGGGGAGCGGAAGGGCCGCTCAGTAACCAGGCCGGCTCGGCCAGTCAGTCCGGCGACGGAATGAATCTTGGTCAATTCGAGCGCAGCCTCGAATTCCAATGGCGGCAAAATTGTCGGCAGACGCTTTGCCAGCATGGTCTTACCTGAACCCGGCGGACCGATTAGTAAGATGTTATGGCCGCCCGCCGTCGCTACTTCCAGCGCGCGCTTGGCTGCCTGCTGGCCGCGCACTTCGCGAAAATCGACACTGTAACGTTCGTCTCGGATCAGAATATGAGCTGGATCGACTCGAATCGGTTCCGGCGGAGTTTCCGAACGAATAGCCGCGATCATCTCGACGGCACTTCTCAAATCGGTTACTGCGTACACGTTCACACCTGAGACGACTGCAGCCTCCTTCGCGTTTTCATCCGGTAACAGCAGATGTTTGGTTTGCGATTGCCGCGCCCGCAAAGCGATCGGCAACGCGCCACGAATTGGCCGCACGCGTCCATCGAGCGACAACTCGCCAACCGCCAGAATATCGGTTAAGTGTTCGGTATTGCCAAGGTCTCCATTAGCGCCGAGAATCCCGAGAGCGATCGGCAAATCGAAGCTCGCGCCTTCTTTGCGAACGTCGGCTGGCGCTAGATTTATCGTCGTCTTGTGAAAGGGAAAGAAAAACGCGCTGTTATTGATCGCCGCGCGAATCCGCTCGCGCGACTCGCGAACTGCAAGGTCGGGAAGACCGACGATGATTACTGCGGGTGTCTGATCGGTTTCGCCGCGCGTCGGAGTCAGATCGACTTCGATGTCGACCAGGTCGGCATCGACGCCATAGACCGCAGCGCTTTGAGTGCGGAAGAGCATGGGAGTCAAGGTAGCACAGACTCCAGTCTGTGACTCACTCGCAATGATCCTGCCAATTGAAACAAAACACAGACTGAAGTCTATGCTACTGGAAAAACAAAGCGCGCCTCTCGTTAAGAAAGAAAGCGCGCCCGCCATTTTACAGCGCCCGACCTCAAGCGAACGCTTCGATTGGTTTGAGTTTACCGCCGGCGACTCTTGCTGGCCTGTGCGCTACTTGCACCGGCGCTGGGCAATTTGATTTCCTGACCAGCCTGCAATTCTACGTTTGGTGCGATGCCGTTTAGTCGCGCCAGCTCGTCCGCAGATAATTTGTGCGCCGCAGCGATCTTGGCGATTGTATCACCCTTGCGCGCTCGAACAGTCGTTAGGCCCGAATTCGCGTTTGCGTCGGCAGTGTTCGGAGTCGCTCGTCGCCAGTTCGTCAAGCGCACGTTGTTGTTCGGCACTACGAGTTTGTTTGTCGACTTGAGATCAACTCCCGGATTCATCGTTTGTAACGTTGCGACGCTGACGCCGGTGCGGTTGGCCACCGATTGCAAATCTTCACCGGGGACGATCGAAATCACCCGCGCTGAGTCGCGCCGATCGCCTGGAACCCGCTTCAGCAGGGCGGCAACCTGTTTTCCTTTGCCCGGCGGCACGCGCACCGTATAAGACTCACCACGGGGCGTCGTATCTCGTTTCAATTCGGGATTCAAGCTCTGAAGATAATCGACGCTGGTGTCGGTGGCATCTGCGATCAATCGCAGGCTGGTCGCCGACGGAACGCCGACGGACTCAAAGCTAAGCGGCGCCTCGGGACGAATGCCGTGGAACCCATATTTCTCTGGATTCTTCGCGATCAGGATCACGGCCAAAATATTCGGGACATAGTTCTGAGTTTGTTGAGAGATATATGGATAAATCTTCCAATAATTCGCGGCGCCGGCGCGCGAGATAGCGCGATCGACATTCAGCGCTCCCGTGTTGTAAGCGGCCATTGCCAGCAACCAATCACCGTTGTAACGCTTAGCGAGATCCTTCAAGTATTGAGCGGACGCGTAGGTTGGTTTCTCAATACCATTCCGCTCGTCGACCCAGGCAGTTTGTCGCATTCCATACTGCGCACCCGTGCTGCGCACGAACTGCCACAATCCGGAAGCGGCTGCATACGAGACAACCCTCGGCTGCCAGGCACTTTCAACCTGGCCCAGCCAAGTTAAATCCTCGGGCACGCCCATCCTGCGGAAAGCCTCGCGCGCGATCTTCATGTAGCGGCCCGAACGACGCAAACCTGTTTCCATGGTCGAGCGTCCACGCCCCTGATAGTAATTTATGAACTGCTGAATTAGCGGATTAGTCGTGAAGTTGAAATCGAGGGCATTCTTAGCTTCTTCGAGTTTCGCCAGCTGCGACTCGGAAACTTTTTTCTCGTCTTCCGTGAGAACCAGCTTGCTCAACGGATCCAATGGTGACGGTTCAAAGCCCTGCTGACGAAAGCCGATCTGTTTCGGCGCCTGCGCCTTTGCCACCTCGACGGCTCCGGCTTTCGGATTCGGTGGCGCTTGCGCCACTACGGGGGTCGCATTCTGTTGCGGCGTCACCTGTTGAATCAGCGGTACCTCTTCGCGGTAAATCTTTTCGACGAGCTCGAGATAATAGGTCTGAAGTCTTTGATTGGCGCGCACGTCCAGGCCTGACATCAGAATCTCATCAACGGCTTTGTCGAACTCATCGCGCGCTTGTTCCCGTTTGTCATCTTCGAGGTTCAGCTTGCCTTTACGAAAATGATCATTGGCACGCTCGATCACCTGATCGACGCGCCCGTCAGTCTTTTGAACTTCAGTTGGAATCTCGCGAGCGGAAGAGCCCCCGGGAATCTGAGCTTGAATAATTGCTGGAAAGAAAAGCGCTGCGACAAGCGTTGCAGTTAAACTAAGGGGGCTAGGGGTCATCAATCGTTATTCTCCTCTTGGTAAAGCTTTGGGCGAATCCACGACTGCGACTTCCACCTGAGTCGCGCCGGCGGCATTCACTACTAAAACAGTGCGGAACCGGGAAAAGTTCCCGATTTCCTGGCCAAAACCAGGCAGCGGCAGGCTATCATACGTGCCTGGGGGTGTCAAACTAAAGTCACAGCCCATAATGAGCCCCTGGCCGGAATCTCGCAAATCCGCAGTAACTTCGAAGATTCACACCCTAAAGGTTCGTCAAAAGTACGACGGCGATTACCGGTGGCATCAGAATCAAGAGCAACAAAACGAGCCAGAGTAGCACTCGCTTTAGGCCAGAACTCTTTGCTTCACCTTCAGCCACGGTTAATGATTTCGACCAGCCGCCGCCTGAGGCAAGCGGGCCGGACGCGGTTCAGGCGTCAGTACTGGCGTCACTTTATCCTTCAAAGCCTCACGGACGACCTGCCTCATATTATCTACAAACACAAACCGAATGTCTTTAAGCGGCTCCTTCGGCACTTCCTCGAGGTCGCGCCGATTTCGCGCGGGCAGAATAATTTTGGTCACTCGCGCCCGCCGTGCGGCCAGGACCTTTTCCTTGATGCCCCCAACCGGCAGCACGTTGCCGCGCAGGGTTATCTCACCGGTCATTGCGACGTCTTTGCGCACCGGTCTTTGTGACAGTGTCGAAATCAGGGCGCTGGCCAATGTAATTCCCGCCGATGGGCCGTCCTTGGGGATCGCGCCCTCGGGAATGTGAATGTGCAAATCGTAGTTGCTGAAATCTTCAGGATCAATCTGAAGTTCCTTGGCGCGCGACTTCGCATAGGAAAAGGCCGCCTGCGCGGACTCCCGCATTATCTCTCCTAGTTGTCCCGTGAGGACCAAGGCGCCTTTCCCCTTCATGCGCAAAGCCTCGACAAAAAGCACGTCGCCCCCAACGGCCGTCCACGCCAGTCCGGTAGCTACGCCGATTTGATCTTTCTTCAGGACTTCCTCGGGAATAATCTTGGGCGCTCCCAGGAAGTCGTGCAGATTCTTTAGTGAGACGCGTACCGGACCTTTCTGCCCTTCGCCAATGCGGCGCGCGACCTTGCGGCAGATCGAGCCGATTTCGCGCTCTAATTGTCGCAGGCCTGCCTCCTGGGTGTAGCGCTGTATCATTGCCGCCAGCGCCGTCCGCGAAATATTCAAATCGTGCGCGCTGATGCCGTTCTCTTCCATTTGTTTTGGCAGCAAGTGGCGGCGCGCAATTTCCAGCTTCTCTTCCTCGGTGTAACCGGCCAAACGAATCACTTCCATGCGATCGCGCAGTGCGGATTGGACCGTATCGAGAACGTTCGCGGTCGTCATAAAGATGACGTTAGAAAGATCGAACGTCACATTGAGATAGTTATCGCGGAAACTGTTGTTCTGTTCCGGGTCGAGGACTTCGAGCAGTGCCGACGATGGGTCGCCGCGAAAATCCGCTCCCACTTTATCGATCTCGTCAAGCATGATCAGCGGATTATTTGTGCCGGCCTGCTGGATCGCTTGAATGATACGACCGGGCATCGCGCCAACATAAGTACGTCGGTGGCCGCGAATCTCTGCCTCGTCATGAACACCGCCGAGACTCAGGCGCATGAACTTGCGGCCCAACGCCCGCGCTATCGAACGGCCAAGACTGGTCTTGCCCACGCCCGGAGGACCAACCAGACAAAGAATCGGCCCTTTAGGCTTCTCCTTTAATTTGCGCACCGCGAGCGCCTCAATGATGCGCTCTTTCACCTTTTCCAGACCGTAATGATCCTCATTCAAAATCCGCTCGGCTTTGTGCAAATCGAGATTGTCCTTCGAAGACTTTGACCACGGTAGATCGGAAATTATTTCGAGCCAGTTGCGCAGAGTAGCCGTCTCGGCGGCGTCTGGATGCATACGTTCGAGCTTCTTTAGTTGCCGCAGCGTTTCGTCTTCCGCGGGCTTTGGCATCTTCGCCGCTTCGATCTTTTCCCGAAACTGCTGAATTTCTTCGACGAGGTCGTTGCCTTCGCCAAGCTCGGTTTGAATAGCCTTCATTTGCTGCCGCAGATAAAACTCGCGCTGGGACCGATCAATGTCCGCGCGCGCCTGGGTATTGATTTCCTGCTGAACGGTGAGCACTTCGATTTCCTTATTCAGCAGTTCGTTAACACGCCGCAGCCGCGCCGTCGTGTCCGCGATCTCCAAGACCGATTGCGCATCCTCGACTTTCAATTCCAGGTTTGACGCGGAAAGATCGGACAAGCGACCGGCGTCATCCAGATTCGCAACGATCGCCATAACTTCCGGAGAAATACTCTTGCCGAGGTTTGCCGCCTTTTCCATCGAGGCGCGCACGTTGCGCATGAGCGCTTCCACTTCCAGAGAACGTTCGGGCGCCATGATTTCCTGCATTGGCTGCACTCGCGCATGCAGGTACTCGCCGGAAACATCAACGCTTTCGACTTGCGCTCGAGATATTCCCTGGACGAGGATGCGAATGCGGCCGTCCGGAAGTTTTAGCATTCTCATAATCACGGCGACCGTGCCGACTTTGTAGAGATCGTCCTGCTGAGGTTCTTCCTTATCGAGGTCTTTTTGGCATGCCAGAAGGATCATCCGGTGCTCCCCCAGCGCTTCGTCCACCGCTCGGATTGATCGCTCGCGCGAGACAAATAGCGGCACAATCATGAATGGATAGATGACAATGTCGCGGAGCGGTAAAAGCGGCAATTCATCGGGAATCTGCAACTGTTGCTCCGCTTCCGCTGGCTCCAGGGCTTCCGTGATGTTGTCAGGCACTTTATCCGTCATAGTTTTAATCCGTTTCGACAATAGGAATCTTAAATTCTGATCCGCGGCGATCCTTTATTTTTGGCAAATAGATCAAAAGCACGCCCTGCGACAACTCAGCCCTCGCGTCTTTCACGCTGATCGTCCAGCGCAAAGGAACCGCCCGATTGAAATGGCCATAACTCCGCTCCGAACATAAATGCGAAATAATTCGCTTGCGAGCGTCTCTCTTTTTCTTCTCGCCGTAGATCCGCAACTTGTTACCGTTCAATCCAATCTTAATCTGGCTGGCGAGTACGCCAGGTAATTCGATGCGAAGGCAAATCGCATCGGCTGTCTCGCAAACATCGACCGGCGGCACCCAAGCGCCTGGAACTTCAGCCATCTGTGCTTCGGCTGCTTCCTGCAAGACTGTGAAAAGCTGGCCGAGGCGCTGGGTTAATCGCTTCAGCTCGATTCGCTCGAGACCTGCTGGGCCGACGCTCCTGACCATTAGACATTTCTCCGTCGCGCAAAATGCCAACGACGCACGGCGACCAACGACCATACGGCTTCAATCAAACCAAAGGGCCATGCTCCCTGAAAAAATCCGTACAGGGAGCCAAGCGCACACGCAAACGCAAATCCCAGGATGAACGAGCGGTTGCGATCTTCGAATGTATAACAGACAAGCATCGCGGTAACAGCGATTAATCCAAAAAGGTTAAGCACAAGTCACCCATGTCAAACCCTAGACTCGCTTCGCAATACCGCCCGAGCGGGCGCGCACCAGGTTTTTCAGCTCATTCATGAATTCTGAAACGTCCTCGAACTCAAGGTACACGGAAGCAAATCGCACGTAGGCGACCTTGTCCAATTCTTTAAGGCGACGCATGATCACTTCGCCAATCTTGCTGGTTGGCCGTTCACGCTCGGCAGATTCCTGGACATATTTTTCGACCGCGTTAACGATGTTGTCGAGTTTAGCCGAGGGCACCGGACGTTTCTCACACGCCCGCAACAAACCAGCCATAACCTTGCTGCGATCGAATGTCTCGCGGCGCCCGTCTTTTTTGATCACCATGTAAGGGATTTCGTCGATCCGTTCGTAAGACGTAAAGCGCCGCTCACATTTCAGACATTCTCGTCTCCGTCGAATGGCGTCACCATCGCGCGACTCGCGCGAATCAACTACTTTGTCTTCCAGAAAACCGCAAAAAGGGCACTTCATAACTTTCTATCCTCACTCTCGATTTTCTTGCCTGCTTGTTCTCGCTTACCGTCATCCACCTTGAGCCAAAGCGATCTTTTCATCCTCCACGGCGTGCTCAACCGCGTCGGCCGAGATCAGAGACCGCAGTTGGCCGATGTTGACCTCGCCACGCAAAAAATAGAACAGACCAAAAATCGCAGCGGGTGCAAAATCCACCAAATGCAAAATGATCGCTACGGCGGCCGCCTGGTCTCTCTGCACGCCCAGCACCACGAGCGCCGCTCCGGTCGCAGCGTGAAATGCCCCGGCGCCACCGCCCGGTGTCGGCACCACCGAGCCCACCATCGACCAGCCTAAAACGAATAAGATGTGGGTGATGCCGAACGACAAACCGAATGCCCGGCAGACGAAAAGATTGCCAAGTGCAACCGAAAACCAGAGTAAGAGAGTCCAGGCGAGACTGATCGTTAATTGCCGGACATCGGACAGTACGCTCAAGGCAGTCGCAAGTTGATCTAGGGTACTCAAAAGCGCACGCTTTAATCTAGCGGCTGTGCCCCGGCGCTCGCCGATCTTGAGATCAAGCCAATCTATAACGCTTTTCGAGCGGCGCTTGAACCAAATCAAGACTATGATTCCGGCCGCGAGCAGAATCACCAGCAGCAAACCAGCCGCACGGGTTCGGCTAAGGTTTTCGGCTGAACCGGTGGCCGGCTTCAGCCATAACAGGTTGAGCGCGAAAATGGAGACGACAGTCATCGTGTCGTACAAACGCTCGATCATGATGGTCACGAAGGATGCTGCCGGACGGACGCGCTTGTCACGCATCGGGAGTACGACGGGCCTCACAATTTCGCCGGCACGGCCAATCATCAGGACCGCGCCAAACCCGACCGTAGTCGCGACCCATACTTCGCGAAGACTCGCCTTAGTAAGGGGCGCAAGAAAAGCTTGCCAGCGGATCGCGCGCCAGAGGTAACCCGCCAATACAACCACAGCACCTAGGGCGATCAACCGCCAGTCTGAGCTCTGTACCGACAGTTTGACTTGTCGCCAATCGAGTTTGCGGCCGAACCACCAAATAATCGCGACTGCCAAAATGAGCAGCGCTGCGAATTCCAGATACTTGCGATATCTTCCCAAAGGCGTCTTAGAAATGATTAGGGGAACAGACTTGACTTAACCCATAACGCAACCACAAGATACAGTGTGGCTGAGCAAGCCTACAACAGTCTAATGTTGCGCGCAAGAAAGCGCCGGTCTCGTGTCGTAGGTCGGGGTACGATAGTCAGTTGGAATCCTCTGGTGCAAGCTGTTCCGTCTGAAGGCGGTAACTCCGAGCCAAAACCCACGGAAAGAAACCCAAATTGGGAACTTTGCTTTCCAAGCTGACGTAAGACGGTCGTGTCCAGGCAATCACGCCTGACACATTCCGGAAGGCGCGACTATCGGAGAAGCATAAGTGGGAGCCGTCAGAAGCTTGGCTACCAATGAAGGCGCGGAATTGGTAAGGAGGTGCCGTGCGGGCGACGGCGCAGCCTGGGAAGAGATTGTCCAGACTTACTCGCGCCGCATCTACAACCTTGCTTATCGCTTCACGTCCCGTGCCGACAGCGCCGAAGATCTCACTCAAGAAGTCTTCATTCGCGTCTATAAATCGCTCGACCAATACAATCCGAAACAGGGCGATCTACAGAACTGGCTGATGCGCTTGGCTCGGAATCTGATCATCGACGACTATCGCAAGCGACAGCGCGCGCCACAGGACGAAGCCGCGGACGATTTAGAAAATCATCAGTACCATCTGCGCGCTGCGGGCGGCACGGTGCAACGAGAGATGGAGCGCCGTGAGTTGGGCGTCCAGGTGCAGGCCGGAATTGATAAGCTTTCGCCCGATTTGCGCACCTGTGTCATCCTGCGGGACATCGAAGAGTTAAGTTATCAGGAGATTGTTGACTTGCTGAAAATTCCTGAAGGCACGGTCAAGTCGAGAATCAATAGGGGACGAATCGAACTTGCGAAGATTTTACGTCGTATGCGAGTAGTGGAGGCCTAAGAACTTAGGCAGACGGCAGGAAGCAGAAAGAAGGGATCTCAGATCTGAAATTTGAGATGTGAAAGAGGATGCTGTGTCACGAATTTGAAGATCGGTTAACCGACTACCTCGACGGCACACTGGAAGTGCACGTGAATAGAGAATTCGCGGAGCATGCCATGCGCTGTCCTGTTTGCCATGATCTTCTATCCGAAGTGAAAAATACTTTGCTTAAGTGTTCGGCATCCGAGGCTCCGGTTCCGGACGCTACCCTGGAAGCCCGCATTCTGCTGAAGACAATGCCCGAAACAGCAATCTCCTGTGCGGATTTCGAAGCGCATCTGACCGATTATCTCGATGGTTTCTTGCTGGCTCCGCTCTATCACCGTTGGGAGAGACATGCGGCTCTGTGTCCGAGTTGCAGCGAACTTCCGGGCGACGTGGTAAGGGCAATCGGCGCTTGCTATACCTACAAACAGGATGAACTGCCAGTGCCCGCGGGACTCGAAAGGCGAATCTTGCAAAGCACCATCGGCAATGTTCTGCCACAGGAAGTCCGGGCCCCGTTTGGCGCTCGCTTGATCGAGTGGCTGCGCGGTGCTTTGGATCCGATCGTCTCGCCACAATTGGCCTCAGTTGCAACGATGTTACTCGTCTCTGTATTCGTGTTGACGAATACGGTTTCGACTGACGGTTCAGTTAGCGGAATCTATCATGCCAGTTTGCGGTTGGCTGAGCGCACCGCCGGAAACGCCTCGAAGAGTTCAGCGCTCCCCGATGGTATGAGGAAGTTGGCCGACAGCGTGAACGATCTGATTGATGGTGGATCGAAAAAAGGAAATGAAACGAACAAGAATCAGAATTCATCGAATCAAAATGGAGCGGCGCAACCTTCGCAGAGTAAGCCAAAAGGCGGCTCAGAACAAAAAGATCGTTGATGGTGACTCATTCCGACCTGTATTAATGAAGGATCAGTTCGCCGCGGCCAGCATTGGTAGGAATTAAATGACTTGCAATTATCACCAAAAGAATGCAGCGACCGTGCAGTGCAGCCAATGTGCGCGGCCGCTTTGCCTCGCGTGCGACCATCGCATTCGCGGATTCCCTTTCTGCCAGGACTGTATAGTCGCCGGCGTCGAGATGCTCCGCTATCAGCAATCGCGCACCTCGGACGCTCACGTGATTCGTCGCAAGACTTCGCCTTTCGTGGCCACGTTGCTTTCGTTCTTCGTTCCGGGATTAGGCGCGGCTTATAACGGCCAGACTTCGAAGGCGATTGTTCATTTCGCCATCTTTGCCAGCTTCTTTCAAATGGCTGTCGTTACCGACGGCACGGCTTTCTTTGTTTTGGGAGTATTCGGCACCTGGTTATTTGCCGCGGTCGATGCGTGTCGCACGGCGCAATTGATGCGCGCCGGCTTGGCGCCGGACGCCGAAGAAGACGCGATTACACGCCAACTCTACGGCAACCCAGTCGCCTGGGGCGTCACCCTGCTCGCTTTGGGGGCGGTATTTCTGGCGCACACGCTTTTAGGCGTGCAATTTCCCGCGCGCCGGACTCTGCCGGTGGCTCTGGTTGTTTTGGGCGCGTACATGTTATTCGATTATTTGAAGCGAAGGCGCCGCCGCGAAGAATTGCGCGGCTTCGACGTAAACAACCCGCCGCCTTCGGTAGTTACAACCTGGACGGGCGCGGCGAGATTTGGGACCGGGGATTTTCCGACGCAAGTCAGTCGACGCCAGCTTAATTCGGCACGATTCAAGTAAGCGATAATGCTACTTAGTTACTGAGGTATTCATGGCAATCCTAACAGCTCTGGGTCGCGGCGGCGCCGTTGTCGCACTCATTCTTCTGATCGTGGCCTTGCTCAAGCAGTTGATCACAATGGTTGGTTTCCTGCTGGCGCTCGTGAAATTCGCAATTATCATTGTGTTCGTTGCGCTTATCGTAATGATTGCCCTTGCAATCTTCCGCGACCGCTCACGTCGTAAACATGATGCTGAGGAAACCTAACGATTAACGAGGCGCCGTAATCGTCCAGACTCTTAATCATCCCCCAGAGAATCGTATTCGGATTATCCATCACTGTCGTAGACGCATTGGTCTAGCTTCCGCCGTCGAACATCCACTGGCAAAAGGGCAAAAACAAAAGGAGCGAGAAAGCATGATCGCTTCCTCGCTCCATTTATCGGTTAGCACCGAATCGTTCAGCAGCAAGCCTGAATCTGCTTACAGCCTGCCGCCTTCTACATCTAGTAGTCCATGTCACCGCCTGGCATTGGTGGCCCGGCTTTCTTCTTATCTTCCGGAAGCTCCGCAATCACTGCTTCAGTCGTCAGTAACAAGCTCGCGATCGAGGCCGCGTTTTGCAGTGCCGTCCGCGTGACTTTCGTCGGATCGATCACGCCCTGCTTGACCAGGTCACCATACTCGTCGGTCGCGGCATTAAACCCAAAGTTCACGTTCTTGTCGGCGCGAACTTTTTCCACTACGATCGACCCTTCGTGGCCGGCATTGTTCACGATCTGACGCAGCGGCTCTTCTAAAGCGCGCCGCACGATCTGCACTCCGATACGTTCATCATCGTCGTCAAGTTTGAAGTTGTCGAGCGCCTTCTGGCCGCGCAGCAATGCTACGCCGCCGCCCGGCACGATGCCTTCTTCGACGGCCGCGCGGGTGGCGTGCATCGCATCTTCGACGCGTGCTTTCTTTTCTTTCAGCTCAGTCTCGGTTGCGGCGCCGACTTTAATTACCGCCACGCCACCAACCAACTTGGCCAGACGCTCCTGCAACTTCTCCCGATCATAATCGGAAGTTGTTTCTTCGATCTGGGCGCGAATCTGCTTGACACGACCTTCGATATCTGCCGGCTTGCCCGCGCCTTCGATGATCGTCGTGTTGTCCTTATCGACGACTATTTTCTTAGCGCGACCCAGATCCTCGATCTTGATGTTCTCGAGTTTGATGCCGAGGTCTTCACTGATCGCTTGGCCTCTGGTTAGGATCGCAATGTCTTGCAGCATCGCCTTGCGACGATCGCCAAAGCCCGGCGCCTTTACGGCGCAGGCGTTCAGCGTGCCACGCAACTTGTTGACTACCAACGTCGCTAACGCCTCGCCTTCCACGTCTTCCGCGATAATCAGCAGCGGCTTGCCTTCGCGCGCCACCGTTTCCAACAGCGGTAGCAGATCGCGCAGCGCGGTAATCTTCTTTTCGTGAATTAAGATCATCGCGTCTTCCAGCACAGCTTCCATGCGATCCGCGTTCGTGACGAAATAAGGTGAGAGATAACCGCGATCGAACTGCATGCCTTCGACGACTTCGAGTTCCGTCTGCATCGTCTTGGCTTCTTCGACCGTGATGACGCCATCCTTGCCGACTTTGTTCATCGCTTCGGCGATCAATTCACCAATCGCGCTATCGCCGTTGGCAGAAATCGTGCCGACTTGCGCAATCGCGTCGCCCTTCACGGGCTTCGACATGTTCTTGATCTCTTCGACGACGCGCTCGGTGGCCTTCTGAATCCCGCGCTGAAGGGCCATGGGATTCGCGCCCGCGGCAACGGTCTTCAGACCTTCGCGAACGATCGCCTGCGCCAGCACGGTTGCCGTGGTGGTCCCATCACCAGCCACATCGGAAGTTTTCGATGCGACTTCACGCACCATCTGCGCGCCGATATTTTCCAGCTTGTCCTCGAGTTCGATCTCTTTCGCCACGGTCACGCCATCTTTCGTGATCGTCGGCGAACCAAATTTCTTGTCGAGTACTACGTTGCGGCCTTTTGGGCCGAGAGTTACCTTCACTGCTTCGGCGAGCTTGTTCACGCCATCCAAAATTGCGTGGCGCGATTTCTCACCATGAACTACCATCTTTGCTGCCATTGTTCTTCAAGCCTCCTGAAATCGATTTAGATGCGCCCTGCGGTTATTTGCCCGCCGATTTTGCTTTAGCGGTTGTCGTGAAGACTCCGAGAATTTCATCCTCACGCATGATGATGTATTCCTCATCATCAATCTTCACTTCTGAGCCGCTGTACTTACCGAACAGCACGCGGTCGCCGGGCCTAACATCCAAAGCCTGGCGTGTGCCGTCTTCCCGAAACTTGCCCTCACCCGCGGCTATAACCTCGCCTTGCTGCGGCTTTTCCTTGGCTGTGTCGGGAATAATGATGCCACCGCGAATCTGCTCCTCTTCATCGAGACGCTTGATGATCACGCGGTCGTGTAACGGACGAATCGTAGTCGCCATAACTTACTTTTTCCTCCTGAGTATTCGGTTTTTTCAAGAACCAGAGTGGTTTTGAAGACAAATTCTAGCAGAAAACTTTTGAGAGTGCTAATGCGGGCGATGAAAATTTTTGTCTCGGTTAGATTGCGGACCTGCCCCTATTGCGCGACCACAGCGGGCGGACTAGTTCGCAAGCTAAACAACTCTTTCAGTTGCCGCCATTTCGTTCCGCTTGGCGATTGCATAGAGAATGGTCTTGATCTGAAATGGAGTCAGATCCGGGCGCGCTTCCAGCATCAGGGCGACGATCCCGGTAATATAAGGACAAG
>QHXG01000288.1 GCA_003222845.1 Acidobacteriota bacterium
GTGCCGACCCGGAGAACGAATATTTCTGCGATGGCCTGGCCGAAGAATTACTGAATGCTCTCGCGAAGATTGATGATCTCAAAGTTGCCGCGCGCACATCCTCATTCTCGTTCAAAGGCAAAAACGTCAACGTGGACGAAATCGGCCGCGCCTTGCACGTCAATAGTGTGCTCGAAGGCAGCGTCAGAAGATCGGGCAATCGGCTGCGCATCATCGTTCAGCTCATTAACGCATTGCGCGAACGCCTCCTCTCTTGCCAAGTCAATAACTGACTATTACCGCGACTGACAACCTGCTTGGCACGGCTAATGCCAACGCGTATTTTGATGCGTTCGGGTGAAACAAAAGAGTGCATGATGAAGGCGATCAATAGGAGGAGCGCATCCAAATCCACCTCATGTCAAATGGTTGGATGGGGATAAGCGATGCTGATTCATAAGCGTAGTTTTCTCATTCTTATCACCTTCTTAGCATTGCTGTGGCTTGGCGGTAACGATTGTCTGGCCCAGGAACCCATCGCCGAATTTCAAAGAGTCCTTCGCGATAAAGCAGCCTTTGGGGAAACCGATTTCATGGCATTGGACCAGGGCGAGACGGTGATCAAGCTCTTGCCGGCGCGTGATAAGCGAGAGATCGCGATGTGCGGAGTTGTGCCCCTTCAAGCTTCGGCTGAAACGTTTCTCCAGTCCTTCCGCGAAAATATGACTCGCCAAAGCAATCCGGCCATTCTTGAGATAGGTAGCCTTAGGAATCCGCCTTCGATCGACGATCTCCAAGCGCTCACGATCGAGGATCGTGACATTGAAGAACTCAGACAGTGTGTTGTAAGAGATTGCCGGCTGAAGCTATCGGCGACGATGATTGAGCGTTTGCAGAGAGAGGTTGATTGGGCGGCGCCAAACTATCGGATTCAGGTCAATCAACTTCTCAAAGAAATGTTGCTCGATTATGTACGCGATTACTTGGCCCGAGGAGACGCGGCGCTGATTCGATATGATGATAAATGGAAAGAAATTCGCCTGGCTGATGAACATCATGAACTGTTGGCGGCTTCAAGTTACGAGTCGCTAGCTAACATAAATAAGAATCCTGGCGGATCTTCAAAGCCCGGATTGGATGTGATCGAGAACGCGTTCGTATGGTCGAAGATCAGGTTTGGCCTAAAACCTGTCATTGCTATCAACCACATTAGGATCTACAAGCTCTCGCGGAAACTTGGTGCGCAAGTTCTAATCTTATCGAAGCAGATTTACTCCAACCACTATTTTGATTCATCAATCGCGCTGACAGCGTTCCTGAATGTCCCGGGCTCGAGTCCCAAATCGTATTTGTTTTATGAGAATCGTTCACGCGCTGATGGACTTGAAGGAACGTTCGGTAAGATCAAACGAAGTATTATCGAGGACAAAGCTCTGGGTAGTCTCAAGTCTATCCTGCATCAAACACAACTGAGCCTCGAAGCCCGCACTCTAAACACTGATCCTTCGGCGGCGCCCATTGGGCGCGGATGGAACTGGCGACGCTGGAAGATCGGCCGCGTTCATATCTTCATATTGCTCTGGATTACTGCCTTCGCCATGCTCATAGGTTTACGAGCTTACGGCTGGAAAGGCAGCATTGGCAAAGTCTTGCACTATTGAGACACTAATCGGCTTTCTTAATTGACCCCTTGCATTGAATCTTGACGGGTTGGCGATCCGTGACCGATTTTTAGTGCTTCTTCTTGCCAAACGCAATGTCGGAAACTTTTCGCGAATATCTTCACCATCAGGGCAGAACCACGCCATCAACGTACTCCGGCGGCACCGGCGATCGGAACCGCAGGAGGGTCTTTGTCGCATCCGCTGATTCGATTTCTAAGGCCGCGTCGGCTCCCTCGTCGGTTTGTTCGAGCCAGACGTGCTCCGGCTTGGTGATTGTGTGGCTGATGTGATCGTCCGGTGTCCTACCGATGCTGATTGCTATGGTTTCCGGCTCATTAATTCCAGAGCCGATGCTCACCCCTTCAAGAGGAAGTTCGTGCGCCTCTTCCTGGGCGCCGATTTCGGTACCCAGTACTTCCAAAGTCGCCAGCCAACCTTCGTGCTGCCGGCTGAAGCTGTCGAAGAAGTTATTCCATTCCGGGCGTGGTATTTCTTGTGTTGTCATAACTGTCTCCTCTTAGACTCCGGTCGGGAATGTCCCAGGCGGCTCTCCAGTTTCCCAAAGGGCGTGACGTTCTAGCGGCTGCAACGCGCTGGTTTCGTCGAGATGAATGACGGCATCGAACTGAATTGACAACCGTGCTTCGAAGTAATGGCTTTGTCGTTCGGTCTGGGGCAGATAGATTACGCCAATTGCGCGTTCAAGCTTCGGCTCTCGAAGCGCAATCGACGCCGAATCAGGGTCACGCACTGGAAGCAGAAACTTCGGCATGTCTGCGTAATGAAACGATGCTTCGTAACTATCTTCGAGGGCTGGTCGGACGCGTTTGCGTTCCGCCGGCCCATCCCATTCGGAAGCGGCTGTAACTGTTCCCGTATAGGTCGTGAATCCGACGAGTACTGCTTCTGGTCCGTAACGCTCACGCACAAGCTGGCCTACATTTAGCTCACCATAGTCCGCCATGTACGTAGCGCGCGCATCGCCGAGATGCGAGTTGTGCGCCCACACCGCGACTTTGGCCTGTTGCCCTTGTCCCTTCAGATGCTTGACCAAAGCATCGAGAGTCTCGGCCATATGTCGATCCCGAAGGTTCCAGGACGCGACTCGTCCGTGAAACATCGAGCGGTAGTATTTTTCGGCGTTAAGCACCAGGCGCGCATTCTGTTCAGCGAAAAAGAATTCATCCTGCGCCACTCGCCCATCACGGCTGGCGTAATCGGCCGCCCGCCGCCTCAGCTCCACGAGTTGTTCAATCACTTCGCGTTCACATGATTCAGTGATGCCGAAACTGGCCGCGTAACCGTACGCTTGAGTGTCTTCCGCGAAATGCTCAAAGCAGGAATAACGGTAACGTGCGCGCTTCGCGGCCGCGGCATCGACCTTGTTTAGATAACCAAGAACCGCCTCGATGGATGTATACAAGCTGTAAAGGTCGAGACCATAGAACCCGACCTTTGTCGCTCCGCTTGGAAGCGAAGAGTTGTAGTCGCGCAGCCATTCGACGAAATCGAGCACAACAGTGTTGCGCCACATCCAGGTGGGAAAGCGCTTGAAACCACTCAGCGCTGCGTTGGCTTCTCGATCGTCGCTCAGACCACGCACGTAGCGGTTAACCCGAAAGGCATCAGGCCAATCCGCTTCGACTGCAATCGCTGTGAAGCCTTTCTCTTTTATTAATCGCTTGGTTATTTCGGCACGCTCGCGATAGAAATCGTGGGTCCCATGCGTGGCTTCACCGAGCAGACAGAACTGCGCATTGCCGATTAGTTCGAGCAGCGGATTGTAATCTCGCAGGTTACCTTCAAGTGGCTGTGACGCTTGCTTAACGGCGTCTATTATCGGAGTCTGCTCTGCTATTGCCATGAGTCTTTAGCCTCAGGTATGTACTAACTCTCGACTCTCTAATTCAGACCTATACGCAGCGTCCGCCTTGGCGAGAAGTTGGCGGACTTCATCGTCAGTTGTTTGCGAAAAATCCCGATACCATTGTCCGACGCCGAGAAATAGCTCAGGCGTTTTCGCGCAAATGCTTTCGTTGACTCCCATTCGATATTCATCGCAAGTTTGGGAATCTGTAAGCCGCGCCGCCAATTGTTTTCCCGCATCACTTCGATCCCGATAAATCATTTCCCCCTTTTTCTGAAATCTCCAGTCGATTCATTGCGTCTCAACCGAATGCAAATGTCGGCCGAACCAATCAGCCGCCAGCCGCGCAACCTCTTCCAGTGTCCCGGGTTCTTCAAACAAATGAGTGGCGCCCGGAACAATCTTCAATTCTTTTTCGCAACGCATACGTGCGAAAGCTGCTTCATTCATTTCGATCACTTGATAGTCGAGCCCACCAACAATCAGCAATGTCGGAGACTTAACCTTTGGTAGAGCGTCACCGGCCAGATCAGGCCGGCCGCCGCGCGAAACAACGGCGCCGACCCTGTCGCCAACTTCCGCCGCCGCCACGAGTGCCGCACCGCCGCCAGTGCTGGAGCCGAAGTAGCCGACACTCAAGTAATCAAATTCGCCTTTGATCCAATCCGTCGCGTCTATTAGACGGTCCGCGAGCAGTCCGATATCAAACCGCAGATGACGCGTGTGTATATCAACAGCTTCTTCTTCTGCGGTAAGCAGATCGAAGAGCATCGTGCCCACACCGGCTTCGCGAATAGTGCGGGCGACAAACTGATTACGAGGACTGTGACGGCTACTGCCGGAACCATGCGCAAATAACACCACGCCGCGAGCGCCGGCAGAAATATTCAAATCACCCTGAAGCTGTACATCGCTGTTTTTGTAGCCTGACCCATTTCAGCGTTTCCTCTCTGTCTGCCCCTGGATTCCATGGCCGGCAATGTCGCAGGTAAATTTGATCTTGTCCCGCACGCGTACTATTTCTCTCATAGCGTCTTGTTTCTAAAATGACTTAGACCTTGGGGGCCAACTGTTCGGTTCTTCTCTCTGAATGTACTTCAACCCTACATACTCTCACGAGTATGCCTGCCCTTGAACCATCTTTTGGTTATGCAAACCAAGTCGCAAATGAAGGGCCAAGTTCATTGGCTTCGCGTATATGTGGAAGCGTTCACCCCTCGCTGGTACAAACCATCAGTTGAAAGCGAGTTAATACAATTCTGCTGGCACTTCATTTGCCAGCCAGGATCGGGAAAGGTCGCTGCTACGGTAAGGGAAATCTGAAACGCCGGTATAACGGCGAGCCACTTCGCAAATCTTTTAAGCCAGTATCTTAATGGGAGGCGAAACATGAAACGACAGCTTCTTATAATGCTGACAACGGCAATTCTCGCCACGTGCTTCTGGTCCTACGGGAATGCGCAAAGGAGCTTTAAGGTGGAGATGAACAATGGTCAGGGAGACAGCATCGGCACCGCGACAATCTCACCGGCAGGACGTGGAGTTAGAATCAGGCTGGATCTCAAGAACCTTCCTCCTGGCACGCATGCTATCCACATACATCAGATGGCGAAGTGTGAAGGACCGAAGTTCGAATCCGCCGGATCGCACTTCAATCCCGCTGGTAAGCAACATGGAATGAAAAACCCGATGGGACCGCACGCGGGAGATATGAATAACTTTGTCGTGCGCGCCGACGGAACTGCGAGAGTAACCGTAACCGATCCCAGGGTAAATCTAGGGACCAGCAAGTATTCACTCTTCACAGACGGTGGAACATCGCTGGTTATTCACGCAAAGGCGGACGATATGAAAACCGATCCATCCGGCAACTCAGGTGATCGAATCGCCTGCGGAGTGATTACCAAGTAGGAACCATTTATGAAGATCACCTCTGTGTTTGACGAAAAGTGAATTGAGATCGGGTTTCCGCCGTCGTCATTCGAGATGGCATTCCACACTTATCGCCTCAGCCCTCTGGATCGGTCTGAGTAAGAAACAGTGAGGTAACCTCAAATGAATTCAACCGAAAGAGGATCTACATCGGCAGCTCCACAAGATTGGAGAGAACTGTTGATTAACTGGTCTTTACCGTGCCCCGCGTGTGGTCAGATTGGGATATTGAGAACCGAAACTGAATCATGGTATCAGTGCCGGCACTGTGGACACGACTTTGCCATTGAGCGGGGATTATTAAGGGAAAAAAGAAGCAGAATCAGCCGAGCCCTCACAAGTTGAAGCCGAACAGCGTCAAAGAGTTTGGATGTCAATTCGCACAGCTAGCTTGGTTGAGATTAGGGGATCAGGGGTGTTTGCTTCCCAGCAATTATGAGGCAGCGTTTCTGGTTCCCATCGATCCGGGAATGATGCCCTTTTGACATCACTCGGTCCATCATCTCCGCACGATTGAGCCGAGCTCAACAGTCAAATAACTGCCCAATACTGTTCGTACCACAGTTACTTTTTTCAGACAAGCGTGCTACTTTAAAAGCAAATCCCCCTTTAGGTTCTGATTGAAATTGGCAACCCCGGACGATCTTCGAATGATCGTATCGGAGGAAGGCGACTATGTGGGCGAACCATCGATTGCTGCTCCCAGTTTTCCTCTTGATGCTTGTCGTGTTCGTGAGTTGTATTGCTCTGTCAACGCGGGCCAGCATCGAGACTGCGGACAAAGGCTCGGCGGCTGATCCTAAACTCGCCGATGGATTGGCGGCCTGGGAGCAGGTGTATTCAGTCTTGACTTCGCCACGCTGCATCAACTGTCACACAGCCACAACTTATCCGCAGCAAGGCGACGACCGGCACCGCCACTTCGCGAATGTTATTCGCGGTCCTGCCGGCAAAGGCGTGCCCGGACTGAATTGTGTGAGCTGTCATCAATCGGAGAACGCCGACAGTACCGGAGTGCCCGGTGGATCGAATTGGCATCTGGCGCCGTTGTCAATGCGTTGGCAAGATACAAACGATCGACCCTTGTCGAGCGGGGCGGTATGTCGGGCTTTGGTGGATCGTTCGCGAAATAACGGTCTTAATGCGTCCGGCCTCTTAAAGCATCACGAAGAAGAGCCCTTAGTTCTCTGGGCATGGAACCCGGGCCGGCGGCCCGACGGGACGATGCGGACATTGCCGCCGCTTACCCATGCGGAGTTCATCGCCGCGACTCGTACCTGGGTCGACGCCGGCACGCCATGTCCGCGCGCAAGATAGGAGACAAGCCATGGCAACTTATCAGCTCAATGTAAATGGCCAGTCAAGACAAGTGAACGTTGATCCATCAACCCCGCTCCTTTGGGTCTTACGCGAAGAACTGAAAATGACCGGCACAAAATATGGTTGCGGCATCAGTGCCTGCGGCGCGTGTACGGTACATGTCGACGGCATAGCTACTCGCTCATGCGTTGTACCGGTGTCACTGGTTGGCGATCGACCGATCGTTACGATTGAAGGCATTGGAACAGATGCCGTGGGTCGTGTGGTGCAGGAAGCATGGATAGAAAAAGACGTAGTGCAGTGTGGCTACTGTCAGAGCGGACAGATCATGAGCGCTGTCGCGCTGCTGAAAGCCACCCCGAAGCCGACGGACATGAATATTGAAGAATCGATGGGTGGAAATCTTTGTCGCTGCGCCACCTACGTGCGCATTCGTGAAGCCATCAAGAGCGCGGCGGAACAAATGAAGTAAAGACTTTCTCGGGGCAATCTTGTTACCCGCAGGTATTATGAAAAGATCGCAACCAGACTCTACTCCAACGACGGCTTGCAGAAAGATAAAGACTGGCTTTCGTCCGCGAAGCGGACAGGATGAAAATAGCCCAGCGATTTATCGCTGGGGCAAGCAACGCGATTGGACACAGTCCGCGAAGCGGACGACTGAAACTGGCGGCTTCACCAGATCAGCCGTCCGCTTCGCGGACTAGGGTGTTGATGCTCCCCTCACCCAGCGCTGAAGCGCTGGGCTATTCTCAAACGTCCGCTTCGCGGACGAAAAAGAAGGCAAGCCACCGGCAAACCAACATGCCTTGGCGTAGACCAAGGATGTGAGTAGGAAGGAGAAACGAATGCCGCGTTCATCAAAAAAGCCGCATAGTGACGGAGAGATCGACCGGCGTAGCTTCCTGAGTATATCTGCGGCTGCGGCCGGCGGCTTGTTGGTTTCCCTGTATCTCGATCTTCCGGCAACCGCGCAGGAAGGCAATCAAGCTCCGCCGCCGAAAGTTTACCCTCCGGATGCCTTCGTTCACATCAGACCTGACGGCAAGATCTTGATCACGGTAAATCGTCTCGAGTTTGGTCAGGGAGTTCAGACTTCTCTGCCGATGATCCTGACCGATGAAATGGACGCTGATTGGTCTCAGGTGGTGGCTGAGCTCGCGCCCGCAGCGGATGTCTACAAGGATCCGCTCTACGGCATTCAGATGGTTGGCGGATCAGGTTCCATCGCGCATTCGTTTCAACAATACCGTGAATTGGGTGCGAAGACGCGAGCGATGTTGGTTGCGGCCGCTGCGGATCGTTGGCACGTCACTGCCAATCAGTGCCGGACAGAAAAAAGTGTCGTGTATGGTCCAGGCAATCAAGCCGCACGGTATGCCGAACTCGCGAATGACGCTGCCCGCAAGCCGGTGCCGGAAAGAGTACGTCTCAAGAATCCGTCAGAGTTTCGGCTCATCGGCAAGAGAGTTCCGCGCCTTGATAGCAGAGCGAAGTGTGATGGCTCGCAGAAGTTCGGACTAGATCTGGATCTTCCAGGAATGAAGGTCGCAGTCGTGGCTCATCCACCCGTGTTCGGTGGACGCGTGAAGAGCCTGAACGACAAGGACGCTCGCAGTATTCCCGGCGTTCGTGATGTGTTTGAGATCCCACTTGTGAAGGGCAGCGGTGTAGCAATTGTTGCCGACAAGTTCTGGACGGCTAAGCAGGCGCGCGACCGGTTGAAGCTCGATTGGGATTTATCCGGAATCGAACACCCGGACAGTTCGCAGTTGTGGATCAAGTACAAAGAGCTGGCTCGCACCCCAGGCAACGTGGCTGTGGCGCGGGGCGATGACAAGTCGATGAATGGCATACCGGCTGCCCGCCGGATTGTGGCCGAGTTTGAGTTTCCCTATCTGGCGCACACTCCGATGGAACCTCTGAATACCACCATCCGCTTTGACGGCAATCGCGCGGAGGCCTGGGTCCCTTCTCAGTTTCAGACGATGGACCAAATGGCTATCGCCCAGGTCCTTGGACTGAAACCTGACCAGGTTACCTTTCATACTGAATTTGCCGGCGGCGGTTTTGGCCGGCGGGCCGTAATCGATTCGCATGTGCAGCGCGAAGCGGCGGTGATTGCGAAGCGTCTGCGGGGCACGCCGGTCAAGCTTATCTGGACGCGCGAGGATGACGTGCGCGGAGGCTATTATCGCCCAATGCACGCGCATCGCGTCGAGATCGGCATCGGTCCTGATGGCCTGCCGGCCGCGTGGCGCCATGTCGTCGTCGGACAATCTCTGGTCGCCGAGACTCCGTTTGCCGTAATGCTGATTAAAAACGGCGTCGACCAAACCACCGTTGA
>QHXG01000289.1 GCA_003222845.1 Acidobacteriota bacterium
CGGTATCGCTCTTCATCCTAACTTTGCTTTGAATGGCTACGTTTATTTGTATTGGACTCAGAATAGCAACCCGCTAATAGATTCGACGAATCTCGTTGATGTCTCGTTGATGAGCAATCGCGTCGATCGCCTTATCTGGAATGGCACAACGCTGGCCCAGGATCGAAATATTCTTACCTTGCGCGCCCTGCAAGCTGATGCGAATCAGCCATTACGCGGAAATCACAACGGCGGCATTCTGCGGTTCGGGCCTGATGGCAAGCTCTACGTTTTGATGGGAGACAATGGCCGTCGTGGCTTCCTGCAGAATCTTCCCTGCGGCCCGACCGCGACCTGTCCCGGCCCAACTGCGTCTGACGACAATTTCGGTGGACCGGATCCGGACAACGCTCATTTAACCGGATTCATTCTGCGTTTGAATGATGATGGCTCAACGCCAACCGACAATCCGTTCTACAACGTCTCCACGACGCTGTTTGGCCAGGCGGCCGCGAACATCAAGAAGATTTATGCTTATGGAGTGCGCAACGGCTTCGGGATGGGCTTCGATCCGCTTTCCGGGAATCTCTGGGATCAGGAGAATGGCGACGATGCGTTTGACGAGATGAATCGAATCACGCAGGGCGGGAATAATGGCTGGATTCAGATCATGGGACCCAGCAGTCGCGTCGCGCAGTTCAAGCAGATCGAAACCGGCTATGGTTCGGGTGATCTACAACAACTCCGCTGGCCGCCCTCTCTGATTGCCGACACGCCGGCAGCCGCGCTCTCGCGCCTCTACATGTTGCCGGGCGCGCATTACAACGATCCCGAGTTCAGTTGGAAATATGCCGTAGCGCCGGCGCCCCTTGGGTTCGTGCAAGGGAGGGGAATTGGCCCACAGTTCGAAGGCGATATGTTCGTCGGGGCGGCGCAAACGTTCTTGTCCGGTGGTTATCTCTTCCGTTTCAGATTGACGAACGATCGGCTGCACTTTCTGTTTAGCGATCCTCGGCTCAACGATCTGGTCGCCGATAATGCGGACAAATTTGATGTCACCGAGAGCGAGAGCCTCTTGATCGGAAAAGACTTCGGCATCACGACCGATATCGAAACGGGACCGAACGGCGATCTATTCGTGGTCTCGAACACGAACGGCGCGGTTTACGAAATCTCGGGCAAACAACCTACGGTTTTCGTTGCCAACCTCAACGGCGCGCAAGAGACGCCACCGAATACTTCGGTTGCCACGGGCGCGGCCGTTTTGTTGTTAAGCCCCGACGAGCAAACGGCGCGCATTTCTTTGAGCCGTACCGGATTGTCCAGTCCCCAGACCGCCGCGCACATTCACGGGCCTGCCGCTCAGGGGGACACTGGGCCGACACTGTTTCCGTTGCCTTCAGGGAACCTTACCGATTTCTCGATCAACCTGACGCCTGCTGATGTTTCAAATCTGAAGAATGGTTTGCTCTACATCGATGTTCACACGATTAATTCTCCGAACGGGGAGATTCGTGGGCAGTTTGGCGCTCCCTCTTCAGCCAGCAGCGTCCAATTCGATACCGGTAGTCTGCTGGTGACCGAGGGCGGCGGGGATGCCGTGGTGAGAGTGACCCGTCTGGGTAACACTTCAACCGCCGCAACCGTCGACTACGCGACCAGTGACGGCGCGGGAGCGAATAACTGCAACGTCATAAGTCTCCATGCGTCTTCCCGCTGCGATTACCTTGCTGAGACTGGCACTCTCCATTTCGCCGCGAATGAAACTTCCAAGACCATCTCCGTTCCCATCATCGATGACGCATATGCGGAGGCAAGTGAAACTTTCACGATCACTCTGAGCAATCCGACCGGCACGACGCTTGGGTCGCCGTTCGTCGCTGGAATCACGATTACGGATAACGATGCGGTTAACGGACCGAATCCGATCGGCCAGACAAGTTTTTTCGTGCGCCAACACTATCTCGATTTTCTGAATCGCGAACCTGACAAGAGCGGCTTCGGTTTCTGGACTTCCGAAATCGATAACTGCATACCGCCGACGCAGTATATCGAACCAGGGAACACCAACGCTTCTACGGCTCGCGATGGCCGTGACAGAGTCGAGTTTGTTCTGTGCGCGCAAAAACGCGCCGATGTGTCTGCTGCTTTCTTCATGTCGATCGAATTTCAGCAGACGGGTTATCTGGTCGAACGGCTGTACAAAACTGCTTACGGCGACGCCAGTGGTAGTTCAACTCGTGGCGGCGCGCATCAACTCACGGTACCCATTGTGCGTTTCAATGAATTCCTGGCCGATACGCAGCAGATTGGTTTGGGACTGATTGTAGGTCAAACAGGTTGGGAGACCGTGCTGGAAAATAACAAGCAGAACTTCACGGCTCAGTTCGTCCAGCGCTCGCGCTTCACCGCGGCCTTCCCAACTTCGATGACTCCGGCGCAGTTCGTCGACAAGCTGAATACGAACGCCGGCGGCGTACTGTCATCGAGCGAGCGGGCAGCGCTCATCGGCTTATTTGGCTCGGCAACGGACACCAGCAATATCACGGCGCGCGCGCAAGCACTGCGACAGATCGCCGAGAATCAGAATCTATCCAACGCCGAATTCAACCGCGCGTTTGTGTTAATGCAATACTTTGGTTACCTGCGCCGCAACCCGAATGACCCGCAAGATACCGACTACACCGGCTACGATTTCTGGCTGACGAAGCTGAATCAATTCAGTGGCAACTTTGTGAATGCTGAGATGGTCAAGGCGTTCATCACGTCGACTGAGTATCGACAACGCTTTGGGCCGTAAGCCCAAGGCTCGCGAGAAATTTCGTCGGCAGAGTATGAAAAGGCGTATTGAAGTTAGTGGGAAGTTTCCTCCAAGTAGGGACTGATTCGCACACCACCAATCTGTTAAGGCGCGCCTACGCGCCTGGTTAGCTCGGTGAAGCGCGGGTCTGAGTGCAGATCATCCAAAAGTGGATATGTATTTAGCAGGCGCAGCCAATTATCGTGGCGATCGGCAAGTTTGTTCAGCAACTTAAAGGCTTCATCTTTATTGCCGAGACCGGTGTAAACAAAGGCTCGCTCAGCCATGAGAAGACCTTCATCCGATTTAACTTGCTCCTTCAACTCCCGCAGAATCTCTAGCGCTTCGTCAGTCTTCCCGGCTTTGGCATAGGCATAGCCAATCTCTCCTTCGATTCCGAGAATGGAAACACCAGTGTCAGCCAGTTTTTGATATTCGCTCAAAGCCTCGGCAAACATTCCTTTGAAGATTAAGGTTTGGCCAAGCAGGTGATGCGCCTCAAAGAAGTCCGGTGTTATCTCCAGAGTCTCATGAAACTGTGCGATCGCTTCGTCGTACTTTCTTGCGCAAGATAACACGAGACCGACATCTGTGCTGATCATCGGCGAGAGTGGATCGAGTTCCGCCGCGCGCTTAATCTCCGCTATGGCTTCTTCATGCCGCCCAATGTTAGACAAGCAGAGCGCATACCAATGATGAGCTGTCGAGTAATTTGGGTCTAGTTCGATGGCCCGCTTGAACTCGGTCTCACCGCCGCCGAAGTCCCAATCGTAAATCCACTTGAGTGGGGCTAGAGAGGCATGCGCTGCGGCCAGCGTGTCATCAATCTCCAACGCTTTCAGGGCCGCCGCTCGTGCTCTGGGAATAGCTCGCGGCGCATGTGGCAGATCATAGATATGCTGCGCGTGATAAGCATCAGATAGGCCGGCGTAAGCCAACGCATAGGTTGGGTCTTTGTCTATCGCCGATTGAAAATAATAAATGGCCTTCTTGATTTCCTCTGCCGTCTTTTTGTTCCAGTAATAGCGGCCCTTCAAATACTCCTGATAAGCTTCTTTGTTATCGGTGTAATGCTTCGCCAGCAGCCTTTTCTCATCATCACTTAATGATGCTTTGATCGCCTGCGCAATCTGTTCTGAGATCGCATCTTGCGCGGCGAAAACGTCGGCACAGGCGTCTTCGCACCGAAATGACCAGAGCGTAGAGCCGTCTGCCACGCGCAGCAGTCTGACCGTGACGCTGACCCGATCGCCTAGCTCTTGAATGCTGGCGTCGAGCACGGCATCGACGCCTTGTTCACGCCCGGCAGCAACCGGATCTTGATCGATCGTCGTGTATTTTCGAATGGCGCTGGTGGGCCTTACGATGAGCTGTTTCACATTGCTTAGTTTGGCGATCAACGTATCGGCCATACCGAGCTCCAAATACTCGTCACGGTTCTGCGAGTTAATGGGTTTGAATGGCAACACCGCGAGCGAGCGAATTGGAGAGTGGTTAGTGAGACTTGGAGCGATGCCAGCACGGCTAGTAAATCGATGCGTGGCGACTGCGGAGGCAATCACAGTTATCAACACGGAAATAGAAAGCGCAGAGACTATCCAAGTAGTTTTTGAGACCCGCTTTGCAACTGCCGGACTTAGCAGGGGTCTCGCGCTGGCATAACCATTACTTTGTTCGCCTTCCTCCTCAACTACCACGCGCAAGCCTCGCGTTTTCTCAACCGCAAAAACTGAAGGCTCAGGTTGCCGCGCAATCTCGGCGCATGAACCGATGTAGCGATAGCCGACTGCAGGAATGGTTTCAA
This sequence comes from Acidobacteriota bacterium, assembly GCA_003222845.1. Taxonomy (GTDB): domain Bacteria; phylum Acidobacteriota; class Blastocatellia; order Pyrinomonadales; family Pyrinomonadaceae; genus UBA11740. The sequence continues at coordinate 4,584 of QHXG01000289.1, forward strand.
TAAACCGGTGCGGCTTCTGGTCACCGAGGGCCTTGCGGATCTCACTGATGCATTTCGTTAGGTTCTCTTCGTAAACTTCATGTCCGTCCCAAAAGCGCTCGAGTAACTCCTGCCGGGTGACGAGCCGGTCACGCTCTTCAACCAGACAAAGCAAGACCTGAAATCTTTTTCTGCTGAGCGGAATCGGCGAATCTCCGCGCGCGAGCGAATGACTCCCAGCGTCGAGCTCGTGGTCACCTAACAAATATTTCTTTTGGATTTGGACTGACATTATCGCCTGACAGAAATAAATCGGCTTTAGTTCAGCTTTTTTTCAGGACGCCACCCGGGTTGCAGAAGTAAATCTCCCCCTGAATTCAAAACCGAGGAACCGACTCGAATGAGGGTCATTCTAACAAGAGCAGGGCGCGATGAGAAAGGCAATCGAGATAGTCGGTTGGCACCCGTCGTTCCTGCCCCAGGCCAACATCAACTTTTGAACAAAGAGGAGGAATTCAAAATGAGAAAACAACTGTTTGCAGTATCACTAGTCGGGCTGCTGGTTATTGGGTTGAGTCTTCCGCTCACAACCACGGCTGCCGCTCACCCTTCCGTAGTGGCGACCATCAACGGCGGGGGTGTGGCCGACATGGACGATGGCGAAGGGCCCTCCCTGTTCGGGATGGGCGTGAAACTTCTGTCTGATGGATCGGCACAGGGCTTCTTCGATTGCGTTGACCAGATGGGTGACTCGTTCCCGGGAAATTTCTACGGGCAAGTCACCAGTTGGTCACTGAATGAGGATGGGACCATCAGCTATAGCGGCATCGGTAAGGTCGTAAGCTTCCCGCCATACTTCTTCGTGGCCCACAACCTCGAATTCACCGTGACGATCCAGGCGTTCGGCGGCCCCGGCGTGGGCCATTGGACCCTCGACGTGCCCGAATTCGGCGGCGTCATTTGCTGGGAGACGATCCGCACGGGGCAGGTCGTCATTCACTGAGAGGCTGTGAACACGCAGACGAGCGCTATCGGCATCGACAACTGATGGCATCGCGGGCCGGCGCCACAATGGTGTTCTTACCTAATCAATGGCGTTCGCGCTTGGCAGATGCAGAAGTCATCGCCACTGCGCAGATCCGCATTAACGAGGTGTGATGAGAAGGCGAATTGAGATTGTCGCGGTCGAGCGCGAACGAATTATCCAGTGTTCAGTAGTGACTGACTGTCCAGTCTGTCTTTCGCGGACTGAGTTGCTGACACCTATACAGGCCGCGGCTTTGACTCAGGTCGAGGAGGAAAAAGTCCATCAATGGCTTGCGGTCGGTAAAGCCCACGGTGTGGAGACGCCCGAGGGAGAACGTCGGATTTGCAAGCGATCGCTCTTGCTGTTCGGGTAAGAGAGGCAAAGGAGTAGTCCGATGAACAAGCGCAGAAGTTACACCGTCGCATTTGGATTGGCATTGATCGCTTGTGCGTCACTAGTCGCTTACCCGCGTATTCGTAACGTTATTCACAACGCGAGTAAGACGTCATCGCAGGCACCGGCCTCGTCACAGAACCAATCGGTGAGTATTCATGCGAACGGCGAAGGTTGGCCGTGGATCAATCTGCAGGACGGTCGTGAGTTGCCGACAGAATATGCAGTTGGTGCGAGCTTGGACCGGACACTCCTTAGCAAAAGCGCGCAACCAACTGCGCTCGCGGCCGCTGATTTCGATGGCGATGGCGTGCCTGATCTCATCACAGCATACGCAACTGAAAATGGCGGCTTACTCACGCTGCATCGCGGGAATGCTGATTCCATCTATCCCAACAGTCCTGATGCTCAGGCGCACAGAGCACAAGGCACCTATGTCGATCAAGCCTTTTACCCGGACACGAAAGAGTTTCCGATACCGGAAGCCCCTGATTGGCTCGCCGCCGGCGATTTCGATCTCGATGGCCATCCTGACGTGCTCTTTGCGACACGAGGAAGTGACGGCTTGTACCTACTGCCCGGTGATGCGCATAGCGGATTCGATTCACCTAAATACGTCCAACTGCGCGGACGAGTGACGGCGTTCGTGACCGGCTTCGTAAACGGCGAGGCTGGATTGCCAGGCGTCGTAGTTGGCATCGATGGTCCTTCTGGAGCGCAAGCCTTGATTTA
>QHXG01000290.1 GCA_003222845.1 Acidobacteriota bacterium
AGGTGAGCAATTCACAGGCCTCCTTTCAGGAGGCTTTGCCATAAACGCTTTAGCCAGTTCCTTGCCTGAGGCATTAGCGAAAGCCCCATAAATGGGGCTCAAGAATTAACGCCACTTCACCCTCCCAGGCGTGAACGCCTGGGCTAGCGGAAAAACCAGCACATCGTGTTCAACAGCCCCGCATGAACTTAATTAGTCCCCTCTTGAGCTAGCCTGCTGGAACAAGCCGCGCTTCGTCAGTGACGCTTGAAGTAGCGGCTCGATCTGCGCCCGGATGCTGTCGTTTGCATAACCGGCCCAGGCGACGTTTGACTCAACCGCGAGCGGCGCACTTAGTCTGTCACCGCGAACATCCGTGACGATGACTCCGGCTTCCCGCGCAATCAACTCGGTGCAAAGGTCGTACGGATGACAACAAATGCCAAGCGATGCGCCGCGCTCGCCGAGAACACTTTCCATCAATGGGCGCAGGTCGGCGACGAAACGATCGTGGCCGGCAATTAACTCGTAAAGCTGCCCGCCCGACGAGGCATATTGATCTTCGAAGCAATGCGCCTTGCCCGGCGACACCGGTCCCAGCGCTCCGTAGACGATCTCCTCATCAATGGCCGCGAGCTGGTCGCGCGCTCCGGGAAAAAATCGCGCGATCCCGGCGAAACCGTGAGCGATGCTTTTAGCGCGCGAAGGCTGCAAAGTGATCTTTGTCTTCTCTTTGGTTAGCCGGTTGAAGCGCTCGGCGTGCGCGCCTGTTCCTCGGAAGGCCCAGAGACAATCCGACAAGTGCTGCTTGACGAACGGTATCTCTGTCTGAATCGCCAACTCAATGTCGCTTAGACTTGTCTCCGCTCCGCGATTTGGCGCCACGCCGGTCAGCACCCAGGCGCTGCGTTTCTGATACATCAAGCCACGCGTGCCATCGATCGGATCGACAATGATTCGCCAAATTGCATTCTCTTCCGGCGTTCCTAATGGCAGCACAAGCTTTCCGGTTGGCAACCCCTCAGCGATTAGCACGATTGGGGTCGCCGGCGCTATCTCAAACGCAAAAAAATCGATTAGCAGTTCTTCGGTGAGGTAATCGACGGCGTAGATAGTGTCGCCTTCTTCTTCCCGAGCGATCTTCGCCATTGATTCCATCGACATGCATTCGCACGCATCGACAACCGTCTGTCGAATAATTTCATGGAGCCGCTTGAGCGGTTCAAGCAGCGAATGGATATTCTGGTTAGGTGAGTCCATCTATGGCGATATGACCGAGAAACCTCCAAACACCACAAAGTCCCCCGGATTGGTTGTCAAGAGTGACTGCACGCCAACTTCTTTGTAGGTTGCGGCAAGCAAAGTGTCCAGCAATCGCTTACGGCCTAGTTGATGTTGTTGAATCCATTTGAGGAATTGTCGAGCCGCACTGTCGTTAGGAAATACCCGATCAACGTCAGCCGCAGTCCACCATTGTTCCGCGAGATCGCACGCCGTTTTGAAATTGAGTGGCTGGGCAAAACGGCGTGAATCGGTAACGACATGGATGAACTCCGCAATTACTTGAGGAGCGATGGCCAAGCGATCAGTGTTTCCCAGAACGTCAAACAGCGTCTGCCGCGCCCAGGCGTGATCGGCGTGCTCGACTAGTTCCGCCGCTACGAGAAATCCGGTGTCGATTCCATGTGTCACGCGCGGGATTCCAGCATTTCACCGAGAATATCATCATCAGAAGACAGGGGACGTAACACGCGGCCCACCTGGACAGTTGGAATGTCCAATACACTGTGCGGCCGCGTCTCGGAACCTTCTGGACTTGATTGCGATTCGCGCGACTCAAGTTGACCCAGACGAGCGGCAAGAAAGTGGAACAACGCTTCCTGTTGCGTCACCGGCAGCGATTCGACTGCGGCTTCGATCTCTCTCAAGCTACTCATAGGTGTGATACTAACTAGTCCTTAAGGTTGCAGCAAGTAGTTGCGACAGACCATCCGCAAGACAACGCTTGGAATTCACAAGATTAGGTTGACTCAGCGCTCATATAGTGAACGCTCGGCAGCGCACGCAACTCCGCCGCCTTTTCTTCCGGTGAAGTATCACTCAGAAAATTTCCGCCGCCTATTTCAGGTCCGGCGAGATATTTTAAAAGATTTGGCCGGCGCAATGGCGGGTGAAACTCAATGTGAAAATGAAAGTTGCGATAATCGCCACCATCCGTCGGCGCCTGGTGCAGCGGCATCACGTAAGGAAACGGCATCTGCCATAAATTATCAAAGCGGACCACCGTCTCCTTCAGAACCTCTGCGAGATCGCGCGCCTCTGCGTCGCTAAGCGAGGCAATGCTCGGATGCGTCCGTTTAGGCGCAACGAACAACTCGTAGGCGTAGCGGGCGAAGTAAGGAAGGAAGGCGATCGCCGTTTCGTTCTCGCAAATAATACGCTTCCCTTCGTCTTGCTCCGCCGCGATGATGTCCTGGAATATTATGCCTCCAGTGTCAGACGAATAATGTTCGCTTGCTTTTGCCTCGGTCTCGATGGTCTTGAAGACAAAGTTGGTCGCGTAAATCTGGCAATGCGGGTGCGGATTTGAAACCCCCACGACTTCGCCTTTGTTCTCGAAGATCAGAACATGATCGATCTCAGCGCGGTTTCCCAGATCTACATATTCGCCTTGCCATGCGGAGATCAGATTTTCAATCTCAACGATCTCGAGTTGGGCCAGCGATAAGTCGTGCCGTGGTGAATAGCAAACTACCCGCGCGATTCCCTGTGCCGGACGGTTTTGATAGATGGATGGTAGATTCCCCGGCGGCGTGGGCGCGTTCATTCCCACGCACGGATGGTCGTTATCAAAAACGAAGACGCCCGCGTACTCCGGATTGACCTCACCACTCACGCGCCGGTTGCCGGGGCAAAGATAGCAATCCTCTACGTACGGTGGCCGCGTCGCGCTGGCATGGGTGATGGTCTCACCGCTCCACGGCCGATCCTGGCGATGCGCCGCAACGATCACCCATTCTTCGCGCAGAGGATGCCAGCGCTCTTCCCAAGTCATAGTGTCTCATTTGGAGTGCGCCGGCAGACCGCAGCGGCGACGCCGCTTTGGATCACGTAACGCACTTGCCTGCCATAACAAATCCAAAGCGCCGTCGCCGCTGCGCTCTGCCGGCGCACTCCACATTAGTTGCCCTCGCCGGTGCCGCCGGAGTGATCCGACGCCAACGGATTTGGCGTGCGCATGTCAGCGCGAGCGGACTCGCGCATCAAAACAACCTGCCGGCGATTCCTGCGTTCAGTAAAAAGCTGATCTGCCATTACTCCGATCAAAATCACTGCGCCCATTACCGCAAAGTCGAGCGAACTCGGAATGCCGAGCAGGTTAACCAGATTGCGCAGGACTTGAAGCAGCGCCGCGCCGATAATAATGCCAACGACTGAACCTTCGCCCCCACGCAAAGAACATCCCCCCAGCACTGCTGCGGCGATGCCATAAAGCTCGTAAGCATTCCCATGATTTGCCGGCGAGACTGAGTTGGTGTAGAAGGCGAAAATAATTCCGGAAACGGCAGTGAGCGCACCCGAGATCACATACGCAATCGTGATCATCCAACGGGTATTGATGCCCGCATAACGCGCGGCTTCGGGATTTCTGCCGGTGGCGAACAGATATCGACCGTAGACAGATCGGTGCAGGACTATCCAAGTCACTATGCTGATCAGAATCAGCAACACGAAGGGCATCGGAATACCGAAAAGATTTCCATTTGCCAAAAACCGCAGGAAGTCCAGACCGCCAACCGTGCCGAATCCTTTCGTCTCATCCTTGGTGATGAAACGCGCCAGTCCACGATAAAACAGCAAACCGCACAGCGTTACAATGAACGGCTGCATGTTGACGCGCGTGATCAGCAGCCCGTGGATTAAAGAAAGAAACATCGCGACGCCCACGCACGCCAGCAGGGCGATGACCACGCCGAATTTCTGTTCCGTCAGCATCATCGACAGCAGCACGCCGAGCAAGGCCATCATCGATCCTACGGAGAGTTCGATTCCGCCGGTGATGATCACCAGTCCCAGGCCAATGCTGAAGATGCCAAACGCGCCGATCTGCCGGGCGAGATTTTGCAGATTGATGGCTAAGAGAAAGTTCGGATTGATCGCCGAAACGATGATGCAAAGAACGATAAGCAGAATGAAGATGCCGAGTTCTTTTTTCATGAATTCAGTTTCGGGAGCGCCAGACATTCCGAATTGCAAATTGAAAATTGCAAAATGAAAATTGTAAATTGCGCGTCGGCCTTAGTGCGCGCGTGATATCCAGCGATTGTTCGTCCGGCTTCAAATCTGCAATTTTCAATTTGCAATGTCTTTTGGCAGCTAACGCTCACCCCCGGTTGCCAACCGCATCACGGCTTCCTCGCTGAATTGCGGTCGCTCGAGCACACCTGTGATTTTTCCTTCATGCATGACCGCAATGCGGTCGCTGATGCCTAGCACTTCTTCCATTTCGCTACTAATAGCGATGACCGACACGCCTTCGCCCGCCAGTTTACGAATCAGCGTATAGATTTCCGACTTGGCGCCCACATCGATCCCGCGGGTCGGCTCGTCAAAGATTAGCACCTTTGGTGACAGCGCGAGCCATTTTGCCAGCACGACCTTCTGTTGATTTCCGCCGCTAAGGTTCGCCGCTTTCATTTCCGGCGAGGGTGGTTTGATATTGATCGACCGGCAAGCTTCCTTTGCCGCCGAAGTCTCTTTCGCGGAATTGATCAGCCCGGCTGTCGAGTATCGATCCAAACCCGGTAAGGAGATGTTTTCGCGGACGTTGAAATCTACAATCAAGCCGCTTAGGCGACGATCCTCGGGCACGAGATAGATACCTTGACTGATTGCGTCCTGGGGCGAAGCGACGCGTAGCGTCTTGCCCGCCAGTGCGATCTCAACTTCGGTCGGGGCGTCGACGCCGAAGATGGCTCGCGCAACCTCCGTGCGTCCGGCCCCGACTAGACCGGCAAGGCCGAGCACCTCGCCTCGACTTACATTGAAAGAAACTGGCGTGTTGGGATATCTCAGGGTTCGCAAGTTGCGAACGGCAAACCAATCGTGGCCGTTCTTTTTCGAGCCATTTCCACTTCCGGATTTGAAAAACTCTTGCAGGTCGCGGCCTACCATCATCCGGACCATGCGATCCCGCGTTATCTCACTACGGGCAAGACTGCCTGCGTTGCGGCCATCGCGGAGGACCACGGCGCGATCCGCAATCTCTTCGACTTCGTGCAGGCGGTGAGAGATATAGATGATGCTGACGTCGTGGGCCTTGAGGTCCTTGACTGTTTCCAGTAGGCGGCGTGTTTCCGTGAGCGTGAGGCTCGATGTCGGCTCGTCCATGATCAGAATGCGCGCGCCGGCGGAGATCGCTCTGGCGATTTCCACTAGCTGCTGCTGGGCTAGTGAAAGTCTGGCGAGTGGCGTTCGACTTGAGATATCGAGGCCCAACTTTTCAAGTAACGCGTCGGCTTCGCGGTAAAGCCGCCGGTGATCAATCAACTTTAACCAGCCAGCCCTGGTTGGTTCGCGCCGCAGAAAAATGTTGGCCGCCACATCGAGATTGTCCAGCACACTGAGTTCCTGATGAATGAACTCGATGCGACGGCTGCTGGCTTCGCGCGGCGAGTGGATTTCAATTTCAGTTCCATCGAGCCGCATGGCGCCGGCATCTCGCTGGATCACTCCGCCGAGAATCTTCATCAGGGTCGATTTTCCAGCGCCGTTCTCGCCAATCAGCGCCACAACTTCGCTCTGGTAGATTTCCAGACTTACCTTCTCCAGCGCGACTACGCCGGGAAAGCGCTTGCTGATACCTGACAACTGGAGAATCGGCTCGGGCATTGGTGCGATAAAAGATAATTTCTATTTGTTCCCCTCTCCCGTTGGGAGAGGGGCCAGAGGGTAAGGGTGCGAAGCATAGCAAAAGAAAAATGGGAAGAGAAGTTTTGTTCTCGCTAAGCCCTTACCCCAACCCTCTCCCAAAGGGAGAGGGAGCCAAAATGGCGAATAGAAAACGTCAAATGAGAAATGAAAAATGAAATTAACGCCCACGCAATTGATTGATCTTCTTCGCGAAATCGTCCACATCGGCTTTCTTGATCGCCAGCGTGGGAACGAAAATCTGCTTGCTCGCCGGAATCCCCGAGCGATCGCCGTCGAGAATCCTGGCTATCAACTTCATCGATTGATAACCAAACTCGAATGGTTGCTGGACCACGGTAGCGTAAATAGACTCCTCCTTGATGCCATTCAGGGTTTCGTCCTCTTCATCGAAGGCGACGATTTTCACTTTGCCGGTCTTGCCGGCATCGCGGACCGCCCCGACGATCGCCGGGCCGTTGTAAGACCAAAGTCCAACCATGCCGGCGATGTCCGGCTGATTGACCAGAGTATCGGCGGCATTCGATTTCGCGCGCACTCGATCTGCACTGTCGGTGCGAACGTCAAGGATTTGAATGTTGGTGCCTTGCAGCGCCTCTTTGAGGCCCTGATATCGCTGCTGTGCGTTGGCCGCATCAAGCGTTCCGACGAAGACCATTATTTTCCCGCCCTGTGGCAACGCTTCCTTAACCAGGCCACCGGCCTGGCGTCCGGCAGCAACGTTATCAGTGCCAATGTAACAAACTCGATTGCTGCTCGGAGCATCACTGTCCTGGGTGATTACGAGCGCTTGCTGCGCGGCGCGGTTAAGCATCTGAAGTTGGTTCACCGGATCGACGGGACTGATCGCGATGCCGTCGATCCCCTTCACCAGCAGGTCGTCGACTACGTGTTGCTGCTCGGCGGCTGTATTGTCTGAGTTAATTCTGAACTCGATATCCGCGTTTGGAAGTTCGGCCGCCGCTTTCTCAGTGCCCTTGCGAGCAATCGTCCAAAAGTCGGAGGCGTTATTGGTGACGAAGGCGAGTTTGTGACGTTTGCCCGCGCCAGTTTGTTTGCACGAGCTCAGCCCGAGCGACGCGAGCAGGATCAGACCGCACGCTAATCGAAAAGCGAACTGCGAAGATGATCTTGGTTTCATTTGTCCCCCTACCATCAGTGTCTTCTAAGTTCAAACTTCAGTCTGCAGCTTCGTGTCAGTACCGCGAGCGGTAGCGACCGGATCCTGTCAGACGCTTGATTAACGACGATGCTGGTTCGCAAAGTAGATTGATTGATCCGGTCGCTACCGCTCGCGGTACTGACACGTGGACAGCAACGTAAGACTGAACCAGTTGGTGGCAGGATTCTGCGGCCCGAATCGCGCTTGAGTCAAGATAAAACATTCCTTCTGTCAAGAGTTTGTCCGTAAAACTCCCTCTCCCTTTGGGAGAGGGAGTCACATGCCAGCGGCAGAGGGAATGAAGAATCGTCTAGCCCGTTATCTTTCGCATCGCCGGATATATCTTCCTGAATTTCTCATACTGGCGATCGAGAAGGTTTACTGACTCCGCGTCCGGTTCAATCGTTGAAGCAATTCGCACTACGGCATCACAAGCCGCGTCAACGGACGGCCACGCACCAGCGGCCACGCCTGCTAATAGACCCGCGCCATAAGCCGCGCCTTCTTCGGCTTCCACCGTCTTAACTTCACGGCCGTAGATGTCGGCTTGGATCTGTCGCCAAACTTTCGATCGCGCACCGCCGCCGCCGAGTCGCACTTCCTCTACCGGCACATTCATTTCTTTGAAGATCTCGAATGTGTCTCGCAAGCTAAAGGCGACGCCTTCAAGAATCGCTCGCACTACATGCGCGCGCGTGTGGCTCGCCGTCAACCCCACCAATGCCGCGCGAGCGTGCGGATCAAGATGAGGAGTACGCTCGCCCATTAAGTAAGGCGCCCAGAGCAGGCCATCCGATCCGGCC